>JBBIPS010000254.1:0-5097 GCA_037442725.1 Burkholderiales bacterium
CGCGGCCACGTCGCCCGGCGCCGCGGGCGCGCCGCTCAGGCTGGCCGCGACGACGAGCACGCTGCGCGCGAGCCGTCGCGCGACGATCCCCACGCCCATCGTCGCCGGCCGCTGCGGCGCTAACCGACCGGCAGGTAGCGCACCGCCAGCACGCCCGGGATCGCGGCGATGCCCTCCAGCACGGCGCTCGCCACCGCGCTGTCGACGTCGACCAGCGTGTAGGCCATGCCGCCGCGCGACTTGTTCACCATGGTCGCGATGTTGAGCCCCGCCTGCGCCATCGCGGTCGAGATCTGGCCGAGCATGTTGGGCACGTTGGCGTTGGCGATGGCGACGCGGAAGGCCGACTCGCGCGGCAGGCTCACCGCGGGGAAGTTCACCGCGTTGGCGATGTTGCCGTGCTCGAGGTAGTCGCGCAGCTGGTCGACCACCATCACCGCGCAGTTCTCCTCGGCCTCGCGCGTCGAGGCACCGAGGTGCGGCAGCGCAATGACGCGCGGCTGGCCGTGCAGCGCCGCGCCGGGAAAGTCGCACACGTACTGGCCGAGCCGCTCGGCCTCGAGCGCCCGCAACACGGCGTCATCGTCGACGACACCGTCGCGGCTGAAGTTCAGCAGCACCGCGCCGGGACGCAGCAGACCGATGTTGGCCGCGCCCACGAGGTGGCGCGTCGAGTCGAGCAGCGGCACGTGCAGCGAGACGAAGTTCGAGTGCTTGAGCACATCGGCCACGCTCGCGGCGCGGCGCACCTGCGAGGGCAGGCTCCAGGCCGCGTCGACGGTGATCTCGGGATCGAAGCCGAGCACGTGCATGCCGAGCTTGATCGCGGCGTCGGCGACCAGGCAGCCGACCTTGCCCAGGCCGATGATGCCCAGCGTCTGGCCGGCCAGCTCGAAGCCGATGAAGGCCTTCTTGCCGTCCTCGACCTGCCGGTCCAGGTCGCTCGCCGCCGGGTCGAGCGCGCCGACGAAGCGCAGCGCCGGCGCGATCTGGCGCGCGGCCAGCAACATGCCGGCGAGCACCAGCTCCTTGACCGCATTGGCGTTGGCGCCGGGGGCGTTGAACACCGGCATGCCGCGCTGGCTCATCGCCGCGACCGGGATGTTGTTGGTGCCGGCGCCGGCGCGGGCGATGGCGCGCACGCTGGCCGGGATGTCGCGGCCGTGCAGGTCGGCCGAGCGCAGCAGGATGGCCGCCGGCTCGCGCACGTCCTTGGCGACGCGGTAGATCGCACTCGGCAGTCGCGCCAGGCCGGCCGCGGCGATCTGGTTGAGCACCAGCACGCCGACCCGGTTACCCATGCCGGGCCTCGAATTCCTTCATGTACGCGACGAGCGCGCGCACGCCCTCGACCGGCATCGCGTTGTAGATCGACGCGCGCATGCCGCCCACCGAACGGTGGCCCTTCAACTGCACCATGCCGCGCGCCTGCGCGCCCTCGAGGAAGGTCGCGTCCAGCGCCGGGTCGCGCAGCTTGAACGGCACGTTCATGATCGAGCGGTCGGCGCGCGCCACCGGGTTGCTGAAGAAGGCGCTCTGGTCGAGGTAGTCGTACAGCAGCGCGGCCTTGCCGAGGTTGTGCTCGGCCATCGCCGCCAGCCCGCCGCGCGACTTGATCCAGTTGAACACCAGAGCGGCGATGTAGATGGCGTAGGTGGGCGGCGTGTTGTACATCGAGTCGTTGTCGGCCACCGTCTTGTAGTCGAAGGCCGAAGGGCACAGCGGCAGCGCCTGGCCGATCAGGTCGTCGCGGACGATGACGATCGTCAGTCCGGCCGGGCCGATGTTCTTCTGCGCACCGCCGTAGATCAGGCCGTACCTGGCGACGTCAACCGGACGCGACAGGATGTTGCTCGACATGTCGGCCACCAGCGGCACGTCGCCGACGTCGGGCGTGAAGTGGTATTCGACGCCGCCGATCGTCTCGTTCGAGCAGATGTGGACGTAGGCGGCGTCCGGGTCCAGCTGCCAGCTCGCGCGCGGCGGCACGCAGGTGAAGCCGCTGGCCTCGGCGCTGGCGGCGACGTTGACCTGGGCGTATTTCTTCGCCTCCTTGATCGACTTCTTCGACCACTCGCCGGTGTGGATGTAGTCGGCGCTGGCGTGGCCGCGCAGCAGGTTCATCGGCACGATCGCGTTCTCGCCGATCGCGCCGCCCTGCATGAACAGCACCTTGTAGTTGGACGGTATCGCGAGCAGCTCGCGCAGCAGCGCTTCGGCCTCGGCGTGGATGGCGATGAACTCCTTGCCGCGGTGGCTCATCTCCATCACCGACATGCCGCTGCCGTGCCAGTCGAGCATCTCGTCGGCGGCCTGGCGCAGCACCGATTCGGGCAGCGCGGCCGGGCCGGCACTGAAGTTGTAGACGCGGGTCATTGCTGAGGGCTCCATCAGGGTGTTGGACGGGTTCGCTGCGTACGGGTCGATCCCCGGCACGGCAACCTGCAAGCATACAGGCAGCGCCTCGAGCGGCCGGCGCGGCGCGACAATCGCCGTTGCACCCCCGATGGAGCCTGCATGCTGCTGACTGCAAACGCCCGTGGCGTCTTTCCGATCGCACCGACGCCGTTCCAGGACGACGGCCGCATCGACACCGCGTCGATCGACCGCCTGACCGACTTCTACCTGAAGATCGGCGCCACCGGCATCACGGTGCTGGGCCAGCTCGGCGAGGCGCCCAAGCTCGGCTTCGACGAAAGCGTGAGCATCGCGCGCCGCGTGATCGCGCGGGCGCCCGCGCTGCCGGTGGTGGTCGGCGTCTCGGCGCCGGGCTTTGCCGCGATGCACACGCTGACGCACGAGGTGATGGCTGCCGGCGCCGCCGGCGTGATGATCGCCCCGCCCAACACCTTGCGCAGCGACGACGCCATCGTCGGCTACTACCGGCAGGCAGTGCAGGCGATCGGCGCTGACGTGCCTTTCGTGCTGCAGGACTATCCGCTGACCTTCTCGGTGCAGATGGCGCCGGGCGTGATCCGCCGCATCGTCACCGAGCTGCCGTCGTGCGTGATGCTCAAGCACGAGGACTGGCCGGGGCTCGAGAAGATCTCCGCATTGCGCGGCTTCGAGCGCGACGGCTCGATGCGCCACATCGCGATCCTGTGCGGCAACGGCGGCCTGTTCCTCGACTACGAGGTCGAGCGCGGCGCCGACGGCGCCAACACCGGCTATGCGTTCCCGGACATGCTGTGTGATGTCGTGCGCCTGGCTGCCGCTGGCCAGCGCGAGGCCGCGCACGACCTGTTCGACGTACACCTGCCACTGTTGCGCTACGAGCAGCAGCCCGGCGCCGGGCTGGCGGTACGCAAGTACATCCTGATGCGCCGCGGCATCCTGACCACCGCCGTGCAGCGCCAGCCGGCGTCGCAGCTGTCCGAGCGCGCCCGCGCCGAGGTCGACCACCTGCTCGCGCGGCTCGCGCGTCACGACAGCAGGGCGCAACTGCCCGCCGCCTGAGACGGCCTGGCCGGCCTTCGACAGCCCCTGCCCGGGCCGCAACGGCGCGCACGACACACCGATCCCGGGTTGGCATGCCGTCTCGTGACGCTCGCCCGGCGCGCACGCAAGCCCGCGGGGTCGAGGGATCGACCGGTGCGGCAGCGGTGGACTGGGATACTCGACGCCTGTCATGCAGGCCATCCTTGCCGTCACGATCCCTTTCTTTGCGCTGGTGCTGGCGGGTTACCTGGCGGCGCGCCAGCAGGTGCTGCCCGAATCGGCGATACCGGGGCTGAACGGCTACGTGCTGTTCTTCGCGCTGCCGTGCATGCTGTTCCGCTTCGGCATGAACACGCCCCTGCTCGAGCTGCTCAACCCGGCGGTGGTGGCGCTGTACCTGGTGTGCGCGCTGGCGATCGTCGGCTTCACGATCGCGGTGACGCTGGACGACACGGTGCAACTCAAGGACGCGGCCTTCGGCGCCCTGGTGGCGGCGTTCCCGAACACCGGCTTCATGGGTGTGCCGCTGCTGGTGGCACTGCTCGGCACGACGGCAGCCGGGCCGGTGATCAGCACCATCCTGGCCGACCTGTTCGTGACCAGCTCGCTGTGCATCGGACTGGCGCAGGCGCACGGCGCGGCCGAACACGGCGCACGGGTGGCCGCGCTGCGCGCGGTGCGCGGCGCGCTGGCCAATCCGCTGCCGTGGGCGATCGCGCTCGGTGCGGTGTTCAGCGTCGCGGGCTTTCGGCTGCACGGGCCGCCCGACGTGATCGTGCGCATGCTCGCCGATTCGGCCAGCCCGGTGGCGCTGTTCACGATCGGCGCCGTGCTCTGGCGCGCGGGGCAGCATGCCCACGGCCGCACGCCGCTGGCGCGCTATCTGCCGGTGGCGCTCGTCAAGCTGGTGCTGCACCCGCTGCTGGTGCTGGTGCTGGGCTCGCTGGCACGCCGGCTCGGCGCGCCGCTATCGGCGTTCCAGTTGCTGGTGTTGACGCTGGCCGCCGCGCTGCCGAGCGCCAGCAACGTCTCGCTGCTGGCCGAACGCTACGGCGCCGACAACGGCCGCGTCGCGCGCATCATCATGAGCTCGACCGCGCTGGCGTTCGTCAGCTTCAGCGCGCTGGCGTGGCTGTTCGGCGCGCAGCCGAAGTGACCGGCGGCGCCGAGCCGGATCGGGCCCACCGTCTCCTGCTACCCGCGCCAGCCATTGCCGGCTCGGCAACGCTGCGAACCCGGTCGCCGCCCGCCCGGCTGCGTGCGCCGGCTTGCGGCGCATCGCGCTCGACGTCGCTGCGGATGGCGGCTTGGCGCCAGCGTCGTCACGCCGACCCGTCGCGGCCCCGGCTGGGCCACGGCCAGGCTCGTGGACCGATCCGGTCGTGACGGCGCAGCACGGGGTCCGCTGGTCACTCGCCTGCCGACCGGCACGGCGACCGGCCGGACACGGCACGGCCCGTGGGTCGCTCAGATCGCCAGCGGATCGACGTCGATGGCCCAGCGCACGACGCCCTTGTGGCGGGCGCGCAGCGCGAGCAGGTGCGGCAGCCAGTCCGCGAGCAGGCGCTGCAGCCGAGTGCGCGAGGCACACTCGATGAGCATCTGCACCCGCTCGATGCCGGCGACCCTGGCCACCGCGAGCGGCACCGGCGGATACAG
>JBBIPS010000255.1:0-5096 GCA_037442725.1 Burkholderiales bacterium
GCGCTCGCGCGCGCCCAGCTGCCCGCCGACGCGATGGCGGTGCTGGTGCAGGAAGCCGGCGGCGACGCGCCCTGGCTGGCCTGGCAGGCGCAGCGCCCGGTCAATCCGGCATCGCTGTTCAAGCTCGTGACGACCTACGCCGCGCTCGACCTGCTCGGGCCAACCTACCGCTGGCACACGCCGGTCTGGCTCGACGGCGCGGTGCGGGCGGGCGTTCTCGACGGCGCGCTCGTCATCCGGGGCCAGGGCGACCCGAGCCTGGTCGTCGAGCGCGTCTGGCTGCTGCTGCGCCGGCTGCGCCAGATGGGCGTGCAGGAGATCCGCGGCGACATCGTGCTCGACCGCGCTGCCTTCGCCAAGGCCGACGGCGACGCGGCGGACTTCGACGGCGAGCCGCTGCGCCCGTACAACGTGCGCGCCGATGCCCTGCTGCTGGCGTATCGCAGCGTGGTCTACCGCTTCACGCCCGACACGGCGCGCGGCGTCGCACACGTCGGCGCCGAGCCGGCGCTGCACGGCGTGCAGGTCGATGTCGAAGTGCCGCTGGCCGCCGGCCCGTGTGGCGACTGGCATGCGGCGCTCAAGGCCACCCCGGCCGACCCGACGCGAATGCGGTTCGCCGGCCGCTATGCGGCCGCGTGCGGCGAGCGTGGCTGGGCTCTGGCGTACGCCGATCCGGCCAGCTTCGACGCGCGGCTGCTGCGCGCCCTGTGGGACGAGCTCGGCGGCACGCTCGGCGGCACGGTGCGCGACGGCGTCGCGCCGGCCACCGCGCCGAGCTTCGAGGTCGAGTCGCCGGCACTGGCCGAGGTGGTGCGCGACATCAACAAGTTCAGCAACAACGTGATGGCGCAGCAGGTGTTCCTGACGCTCGGGTTGGCGCGGCGCGGCCGCGGCAGCACCGACAGCGCAGGCGCGGTGCTGCGCGAGTGGCTCGAGCGGCAACTCGGCGCGCGCGCCGCGACGGTGGAGATCGTCAACGGCTCGGGGCTGGCACGCACGGGCAGGATCAGCGCCGAGGCACTGGCGGCGCTGTTGCAATCCGCCTGGCGCAGCCCGGTGATGCCCGAACTGATGAGTTCGCTGCCGGTTCCCGGCCTGGACGGCACACTGCGCAACTCGACCCAGGCCAGCGGCCGCGCGCATCTGAAGACCGGATCGCTGCGCGATGTGCTCGGCATCGCCGGCTACCTGCTCACCGAGGACGGGCGTCGCCTGGTGCTGGTGGCGATCGTCAACCATCCCGACGCGTCACGGGCGCGTCCGGCGCTCGACGCGCTGCTCGACTGGGCGCTGAAGGCGCCGGCACCGCGCCCGGCCGCGCCCAGGCGATGATGCTGCCCTGGCCCGACAGCCTGGGCTACCTGGCCGCCACGCTGACCACCTGCGCCTTCGTGCCGCAGGTGTGGCACACGCTGCGCTCGCGCGACGTCAGCGGCATCTCGCTCGGCATGTACGGCCTGTTCACGCTCGGCATCGCCGCCTGGCTGGCCTACGGGCTGGCCGTCGGCGCGTGGCCGATCGTCGTCGCCAACGCCGTCACGCTGGTGCTGACCGTGACCATCCTGACGGTCAAGATCGTCGTGTCGCGACGCGACGCCAGGCGTGCCCGCACCGGCTGACCGAAGCCGCCCAAGGTCGTCCGACGGCGGCCGGTCGGCTCCACCCGGTACGCCGTCAGAACCGGTACGAAGCCCCGAACGAATACACGACCGGCCTGAAGTCGATGTGGGTCGTCAGCACCGTACTGCCGATCGCCACCAGATCGCTGCTGACGTCCAGCGCCGCGATGCTGGCGAACAGGCCCCACTGCGGCGTCAGCGCGTAGTCGATGCCCGCCTTGAGCGCCAGGCCGACCGAGTCCTTCAGATGGACATCGGGCGCGAGCTTGGACCTGATGCTGACGAATTTCGTGTAGTTGATGCCCGCGCCGAGGTAGGGCCGCCAGGTGTTGCCCGCGGCGCCGAAGTGGTAGTTGACGAACAGCGTCGGCGTCACGTTCTTGGCCGACAACACGTCGTCGCCGAGAAAGGCGACGCTGCCGGTGGCCCGGGCCTTGACCTTGGGCGGCAGCCCCAGCGCGAGCTCGACGCCGATGTTCTGGCCGACGAGCCTTTCGTACTCGAACACCAGCGTCGTCGCGTCGCCGGTCTCGGCATCGGCCCCGGGCGGGATGCCGATGCCCTGCACGCCGGTCGTGGCCGAGTTCGTGGTGTAGCGTGAAACACCGAACTTGATCCCGTTCTGCTGCGCCTGCACGACGCCGGCCACGCACAGCGCGCCCACCGCGGCGAGGATCTGAAGCTTCTTGCTCATGGGGTTCTCCTCGTTAAGCCGCGTCAGATCCAGCCTGCGGCCCTGAGCTGGCGCACGACCTCGTCGCTCAGCACCTTGTGGCCGCCGGTGGTCGGGTGCACGCCGTCGGCGAAGGCCCAGGTGGCCACGTCGGCGCCGTCGCGCAGGCCGTTGTAGGGTGCGCCCGGCGTGCTGTTGCAGAACAGTGACGAACCATTGGTCACTGCGCCCGCGGTGATGGCGGCGATCTTGGTGCCGTCGCACGCCGGAACGGTGTTGTTGACGAAGCCGTATTTCGACGGACTGGCGTAGACGTCGCCGAAGAAGGCCCTGGCGTCGGACCAGAGCACCGGCTGGCCGGTGAGCCCGTCGCGCAGCCACAGGTTGAAGACGTCGACCAGCCCGGTCAGCACCGGCCTGGCCGACGCCGGCAACGTCGCTCCGAACGGCGTCTGCGCCGAGTCCGGCAGGTTCATCACCATCACGTACTTGCCACCCTTGGCCAGTATTTCCGTCTTGATGTAGCCGGCCAGCTCGAGCGCCGCCTTCTTCAGCTCGGCCTGCGCCGCCAGCTGCGCGTTCAGCAACAGCCCGCTGGCCTGGTCCGCGGTGATCTTGCCGGCGGCCTGGTCGGTCTTGACCTGTGTGGCGGTGGCCGAGAACGTCCCGAACTGGGTGAAGACGTCATTGTTGCCGGTGAACACCAGGATCAGGTCGCTGGCCTTGAACGACGTGAAGCGCGCCAGGTGGTTGGCGATCTGCTTCTTCACCGGCACCGTCAGTGCACCGGCACCGGTGACTGGGTCGTGGCCGATGCCGTTGGCGTCGGTCACGCGCGAGCCGCCCTGGCCGTAGCCGGTGCAGGTCGTGGCCAGTGCGGCGCTGATCGCCGCCGCCGGGCACTGCACCGACTGGCCGTTGAAGCCGACCTCGGCCGGCGTGATCATCAGTCCCAGCGCAGCGGCCAGGTTCTCGACCCAGATCGTCGCGCTGGCGCTGTTGGTGGTGAACTTGCCGCCGAAGAACGGTGCCTGGCCGTTGCCCGTCAGCGACGTCGCAGGGGCATAGGCGCCGACATCGCTGAGGCTGTCGCCGAATGAAACGACGGCGGTGAAGGCCCCTGGGGTGCTCGGTGCCCCGGCGGGCGAACCGCTGCCGGGTACCGCGACATCACCGCCGCCACACGCCGACAGCGCGGCCGCCGTCAGCAGCGGCAGGCCCCAAGCCCTGATCAACTTCATGTTCGTACCTCCTGGCGAGTCGACGCACTCGACGGCATTGGTCGATAAAACGAACGACCGTTCGTTTGTTGGCGAGACTATACGGTCGCCGCGGCACGGCCCGGCCGCGGACTTTCCCTGGCTACCGCAAGGCTGAGGCCATCGCGCCGGACGCGCCGAACCGGCCGGGCGCGCGCAGCGCGGCAGCGGCACGAGGTCCGACCCCGGCGCCGGCCTCAGAACGGGTTGCCGACGGCGCGCGCCAGCGCCTGCGAAGCCAGGCGCGACTGGCCGGGCGTCGAGAGGTGGCGAGCATCGGCCCAGAGGTGCGTGGAGGACGTGCCGCCGGCCACCAGGTCGGCCGCCGCGCTGGTGCAATCGCGCGCCGAGGCCGCCAGGCACACCGCGTCGACCACATTGGTGAGCACGAACGAGGCCGGCGCCTTGACCATCACCTGCACCATGTCGTCGGCCAGCACCAGCCCGTAGTTGCGGCCGTCGAAACGCGTCGAGTCGATGCCGGTGCGCAGCCGCGAATTGAACGCGTAGACCAGGCGGCTCATCAGCGCCGCCGCGCCGGGGTCGAGTTTGTCGGCGGCGACCACCTCGGGCGCCAGGCTGACATCCGGCGTGGTCGCGACGATGGCGCGCGCACCGGTGGCCAGGATCGCGTTGACCTGGTCGGCGGCGTGCCGGCCGCGCTGTTGTGCCGCGGCCTCGGCGTCGGCCGCCGTCAGCGTGCCCGCCCGCACCGCACCGAACAGTTCGAACAGGTCGTTGCCGCCGATCAGCACGGTGGCCAGGTCGCCGGCGCCGAGGCCGGGCTGGTCGGCGATCTGTTGCGCCAGGCCCAGCGCCGGGTCGTCCACCGTGGCGCCCACGCGGGCGCGCATGAAGGCCTGCGGGGTCGCGTTGTTCGGATTGCACGCGGCGAAGACGAAGCCGTAATGGCTCGCCATCGACTGGGTCCAGATCGGCAACAGCAGGCACTTGCGCAGCGAATCGGTGCTGTCGACGCCGTTCAGGCTGTACTTGAAGGCGTTGGCCTGGCCGTCGTCGACGAGCACGCTGTCCTCGTCGCCGAAGACGATCAGCCGGTTCGGCTTGAAGGCCTCGACCTGCGACGTGCCGCCGCCGCAGCCCACCAGCAGTGCCGCGGCCAACGCCATCGGAACCCACAGGCGCCCGCCGCGGCAGCGCAGATCACGCAGAAGAGTCATCGCAATTCCATCGAACACAAACATGAGGGTCGATCCGGCGTGCTCACGAGGAAGCGGCCGCGGCACGCCGCAGGCGGTCGCGCACACCCTCCCATTCGGGGCCTGCGGGCGGCTGCTCGATCCAGATCTGGCCCGCGCCGAGGGCATCGAATTCGCGCAACACCGCAAACAACTCGCGCGCCAGCGCGCCCGGATCGTCGGGCATCGCGCGACGCCATCGGGCGCGCGACGCAGCAGCCTTGCCGATCGCCGCCGTGCGGGAATATACCGCCAGCCTGTCGGGACAGGATTCGGGTCGGTCGAGCGCCTGCAGCAGGTCCGACGCCGGCAGCAGGCGAACCCGGGCGGCGGGGGCGTAGTG
>JBBIPS010000256.1:0-5070 GCA_037442725.1 Burkholderiales bacterium
CTCGGCTTCGTCCGCGCCGGCGCGCGCCTGCCGGCGCCCGAGCGCGCGCGCTACGCCGAGCTGATGCAACGACTGGCCGAGCTGACGACGGCGTTCGCGCAGAACGTGCTGCACGACGAGGCCGCGTTCGGGCTGCCCTTGCCCGACGAAGCGGCGCTGGCCGGCCTGCCCGACTTCGTCCGCGCCGCCGCGCATCAGGCTGCGGTCGAGCGCGGGCTCGAAGCCCCCGGCGCGATCACGCTGGCGCGCGGCCTGGTCATTCCTTTCCTCACTTTCTCCGAGCGGCGCGACCTGCGCGAGACCGTCTGGCGCGCCTGGGTCGGTCGCGGCGAGTCGCGCGCCGGCGCCGGCGGCGACCACGACAACCGGCCGATCGTCGCGCGCATCCTGGCGCTGCGGCGCGAACAGGCGCAACTGCTCGGCTATTCGAACTATGCCGACTACGCGCTCGCCGACACGATGGCGCAGACGCGCGAGCGCGTCTGGGCGCTGCTCGACGACGTCTGGTGGCGCGCGGCTGCGGCCCAGCAGCGCGAGCGCGCGCTGCTGGTCGAAGCGATGGCCGCGGCCGGTGCGACGCACACACTCGAGCCCTGGGACTGGCGTTACTGGGCCGAGCGCGTGCGGGCGACCCGCTACGCGCTCGACGACGCCGAGGTCAAGCCCTACTTCGCACTGCCGAACATGATCGATGCGCTGTTCGACTGCGCCGCCCGCCTGTACGGCCTGGTCTTCACGCGCCGCGACGACCTCGCCGGCTACCACGCCGACGTCGTCGCCTATCAGGTCGACGGCGCGGACGGGCGGCCGGTCGGGCTGTTCCTGCACGACGCCATTGCGCGTGCCGGCAAACGCAGCGGTGCCTGGATGAGCGCGCTGCGCTGGCAGCACCGCAACGCCGCGCCCGACGCCTCGGGGCGCGCCACCGCGGTGCTGCCGGTGATCGTCAACAACACCAACTTCGCCCGTGCCGCGCCGGGCGAGCCGACGCTGCTCGCGCTGGACGAGGTGCGCACGCTGTTCCACGAGTTCGGCCACGGCCTGCACGGACTGCTCTCCGACGTCGGCTACGAGCAGCTCTCGGGCACCCAGGTGCTGCGCGACTTCGTCGAACTGCCGTCGCAACTCTTCGAGCACTGGGGCGAGGAGCGCGCGGTGCTGCGCCGGCATGCGCGCCACTGGCGCAGCGGCGAGCCGATCCCCGAGCCGCTGCTCGAGCGCATCGATGCGGCGCGCCGCTTCGGCCAGGGCTGGGAGACGCTGCGCTACACCGCCAGCGCGATCGTCGATCTGGCGGCGCACGAAAGCGCCGCGCCGATCGCCGACATCACCGTCTTCGAGGCCCAGGTGCTGGCCGCGCGCGGCCTGCCGGATGCGGTCGGCATGAACCATCGCCTCGCGCACTTCCAGCACCTGTTCGCCGGTTCGAGCTACGCGGCCGGCTACTACGTCTACCTGTGGGCCGAGGTGCTCGAAGCCGACGTGCACGACGCCTTCGTCGAGGCCGGCGATGCGTTCGACCCCGGCGTGGCGACGCGACTGGCGCAGTGCATCCTCAGCCGCGGCAACAGCGTCGAGCCCGGTGCGGCGTTCCGCGCCTTCCGCGGCCGCGCGCCGCGCGTCGAGCCGATGCTGCGCGATCGCGGGCTGATCTGACCCGGCGTGGCCCAGGCCACCATTGCGCCGAGGCCGAAGCCCGGGCGCTGCACCGCCAAACCGGAACCCGGCCGCGCGATCGGCCGCCCCCCGCGGCCGACGCGAAGGCACCGGCGGTCAGGGCCGCCCGTGCCGCGGCCATGCCGCTTGACTCCGTATCCACGTACGGCAATAAGCTGATCGAATGAACCGCCCCGAACCTGCGACCGCGCAACGCCGAGTCCCGGTCGGCGCGGCATGGCCCGGCCGCTCATCGGCGCCGCGGCGATCCTGACGACCAGGCGGGTCGAGCGGCATCGACACCCACGCACGCTCGCATGTCGCGCCTGTCGTCGCACGATCCGACCCGACCCGTCGACGGCATTGCCTGCCCGGCCTTGCTCGAAGGCTCGAAGCCGTGCGCGCAGACCTTCACGCGCGGCACCGGTCCTGCCGCGCCGCATGGCCGCGACGGGGCGGCCGAATGACAACACAATGTCGGCCGTGGCATACACGGCAGCGCCGATCCGGCCCCGCAATGCGACCGGTCGCGTCCCCGGCATTCCGGCGCACGTGCGACGACGGCGCCGCAAGCGGGCCGATCGATGCGACTTCGAACTGGCCTCGTCCGGCGATCGCGCGGTCCGACCAGTGGCCAGGGTCGACGGCGCAGGCCGGGTCCGCGGCCGCTGCAGCAGATTTGTCGGTCGCCCAGCTCCCCGCCGGTGACAGGCTGGCACGAACCCCGAGAGATCGCAGCAGACGATGAGAAACCCCGAACAACCTGTGCTGAGGGACATCGTGCTCGTCGGCGGCGGCCACAGCCACGTCGGTGTGCTCAGGCGCTTCGGCATGCATCCGGTGGCCGGCGTGCGCCTGACGGTGATCTGCCGCGACACCCACACGCCGTACTCCGGAATGCTCCCAGGCTACATCGCCGGGCACTACGGTTACGACGACGTCCATATCGACCTGCGTCGGCTCGCCACCTTCGCCAGCGCGCGCTTCTTTCGCGACGAGGCCATCGCGCTGGACCGCGGCGCGCGCAAGGTGATCTGCAGGGGCCGCCCGCCGGTGACGTACGACCAGCTGTCGATCAACATCGGCTCGACCCCCCGCATGAGCCAGGTGCCGGGTGCCGACGAGTTCGCGGTCGCGGTCAAGCCGATCCACACCTTCAACCAGCGCTGGCTGGCGCTGCTGGATCGCGTACGCAGGCATGCCGGCGTGATGCGCATCGCCGTGGTCGGCGCCGGCGCCGGTGGCGTCGAGTTGACGCTGGCGATGCAGCACCGGCTGCGCGACGAAGTGCGCGCACTCGGCCGCGACCCGGACGAGATTCGCATGCACCTGTTCGAGGGCGGTGCACGAATCCTTCCGACCCACAGCGCCGCGGTGCGCCGTGGCTTCGAGAAGTTGCTCGCCGAGCGCTCGGTCGAGGTGCACCGCAACGCCGTCGTCATGCGGGTTGCCGCGGGCCGGCTCGAAACCGCCGCCGGCGAGACGGTGCCCGTCGACGAGACGATCTGGGTGACGAGCGCAGGCGGCGCGCCCTGGCTGCGCGAAACGGGGCTCGAGCTCGATGCGCAAGGCTTCATCCGGGTCGGCGCGACCCTGCAGACGGTGACCGACCCGAACGTCTTCGCCGCCGGCGACATCGCCAGCATGGTCGATGTCCCGCTGGAGAAGGCGGGCGTGTTTGCCGTGCGCATGGGACCGCCGCTGGCCGACAACCTGCGGCGCGCCGTCGAGGGCCGGCCGCTCGCGGCCTATCGCCCGCAGCGGCGCTGGCTGGCGCTGATCAGCACCGGCGACCGCCGCGCGGTCGCCTCACGCGGCCTGCTGCGCCTTCAGGGTGACTGGGTCTGGCGCTGGAAGGACTGGATCGACCGCCGTTTCATGGCCAAGTTCAGCGAACTGCCGGCGATGCAGGACGACGCCGAGGCGGCGCCCACATCGGTCGCACTGCAGGCCGAGGAGGCCGCACAGGCGATCTCGGCGATCGCGATGCGCTGCGGCGGTTGCGGCGCGAAGGTCGGTGCCACGGTGCTGTCGCGCGCGCTCGGCGCGCTGCGCCCGGTGGAACGCGACGACGTGCTCATCGGCCTGCATGCGCCGGACGACGCCGCGGTGGTGCGCGTGCCGCCCGGCAAGGCGATGGTGCACACGGTGGACTTCTTCCGCGCCTTCGTCGACGACCCCTATGTCTTCGGCAGGGTGGCGGCCAACCACGCGCTCGGCGACATCTTCGCGATGGGCGCCGAGGCGCAATCGGCGACCGCGATCGTCACCGTGCCGTCGGGGCTGGAGTCCAAGGTCGAGGACGTGCTGTTCCAGATGATGTCCGGCGCGGTCGAAGTGCTGAACGAGGCGAACTGCGCGCTGGTGGGCGGCCATACCGGCGAAGGCAGGGAGCTGGCGCTCGGTTTCGCGGTGAACGGGCTGATCGACGACGACATCGGATCGGTGCTGCGCAAGGGCGGCATGCGACCCGGCGACGTGCTCGTCCTGACCAAGCCGATCGGCACCGGCACGCTGCTGGCCGCGCATGCGCGGCTCAAGGCGCGCGGCCGCTGGGTCGACGCGGCGCTGGTCTCGATGTGCCAGTCGAACCGGTCGGGTGCGCGCTGCCTGCTCGAGCACGGCGCGACGGCCTGCACCGACCTGACCGGATTCGGCCTGCTCGGGCACCTGGTCGAGATGACGCGGCCTTCGGGCGTCGATGTGGAACTCGACCTCGCGGCGCTGCCCGTCCTCGAGGGAGCCGAGCAAACCGTTGCGGCGGGCGTCCTGAGCTCCCTGCAGCCGGCGAACGTGCGGCTGCGCCGCGCATTGCGCAATCAGCGTGAGATGGTCGACCACCCGCGCTATGCGCTCATCTTCGACCCGCAGACCGCGGGCGGGTTGCTCGCCAGCGTCCCCGCCGCGCGCGCCCAGGCCTGCCTGCGGCGACTGTGCGAACTGGGCTACCGGCATGCCGCAGCGATCGGCCGCGTCCTGCCCCAGGGCGAGGCGCTGGAGCCCGTCACGCTGATTGCCTCGACGGACCGCCGACAACCCGGCGCCGGACCCGACGTTGCGCGGCGGTGAGATCGACAGGACAGGCACGCGAACCGTGAGCACGGGTTCGCGCCGGCGGATCGATGACGGCGATCGGCGAGGCCGGCCACGAGGCCGTCGGCGAGGCGACCCGCAACGGCGGGCGCGCCCGGATCGCGGCTGAACCTTCGCCCGGAGCCGAGCCGCTATGCTTGGCGCCGCCCCATGTCAGCCCCTGCCCCCCTGCCCGCGCCGCCGCCGCTGCGCTCCCGCCTGCGCCGCTGGCGCCCTGTCCTCGCCACCGACACGCTGCTGGCGCTGGCCAGCGTCGGCTTCGCGCTCGGCTTCAACGCGCCGTTCTGGCGCGCGCTGCTGGCCGGGCGCGAGCTCGACCAG
>JBBIPS010000257.1:0-5063 GCA_037442725.1 Burkholderiales bacterium
CGTCGACCCCGGCCTTCGAATGGCCCGCCTCGACGCGCCTGACCTACCGTCTCGAAGGTTATTACCGCGGTCCATTGCAAGGCACTGCGCGCGTCGATTGGCTGCGCCAGGGCACGCGCTACCAGGTCCATCTCGAGACTTCGCTGGCGCTGGTGCTGAGCCGCAGCATCACCAGCGAAGGCGAGCTCACCGAACACGGCCTGGCGCCGCGCCGCTTCGACGGCGAGCAGCACGTGCTGTTCCGCGCGACGCGGCGCTGGAGCCAGCGTTTCGGCGCCACGCGCATCACGCTCGCCGACGGCCGCGAGGTCGATGCGCTGCCCGGCGCGCAGGACGAGGCGAGCCAGTTCGTGCAGCTGACCTG
This sequence comes from Burkholderiales bacterium, assembly GCA_037442725.1. Classification (GTDB taxonomy): domain Bacteria; phylum Pseudomonadota; class Gammaproteobacteria; order Burkholderiales; family Burkholderiaceae_C; genus Pseudaquabacterium. The sequence goes on from JBBIPS010000257.1 coordinate 365, forward strand.
GCTCTTCACGACGCAGCCGCAGCTGCTGCAGGTGGGCCGCGCGATCGAGCTGCCGCTGGCATTGAATTCGCGGCTCGAGCGCTGGGTCTACGACGTGCGCGAGCCGCAGACGCTGCGGCTGCCGTTCGGCGAGGTTCCGACCTTCCACGTCGAGCCGCGCCGCCCGGCGCGCGGCGGCGCGATGACCGCCGAGATCTGGTTCGCGCCGACGCTGCAGTACCTGCCGGTGCGCATCCTGATCCGGCAGGACGAGTCGACCTACGTCGACCTGATGCTCGACCGCCCGCCGCTGCAGGCCGAGCGCTGATCGCGCCGGCGGTCGGCGCCGTTCGCGCTGCGGCGACACGGCAGCGTCGCCGAGCCACTCGGCGCAGAAAGCGCCCTGAAGGTGTCCGCGGCACGCGCTGCGCTGACGTTGCGGATCGACTCGCAGGCCAGCACCAGCAGCGCACGCAAGGCCGGCTCGTCGCGACCTGGGCCGGACTTGCGATGGACCGTGGGCATGCACCGGGATGGGTGGCGGGACCGTCGCGGCGGCCCGGCTTAGACTAACCGCAGTTCGACCGGCCGTGCCGCCGGATGGTCCCGAACCGCGCCGGCGGCAGGCCGCGCCAGGCGCATCGATCCGTCTCCTTCGAGGAAGCCACCCCATGAACTTCGACAACATCCTCTGTGACGTGCGCGGCGACGGCGAGCGTCGTACCGGCCTCGTCACGCTGAACCGGCCCAAGCAGCTCAATGCGCTCAACGACGCGCTGATGGACGAGCTCGGCACGGCACTGGCCGCCTTCGATGCCGACGACGCCATCGGCTGCATCGTCATCACCGGCAGCGACAAGGCCTTTGCCGCCGGCGCCGACATCGCGGCGATGGCGCGCTTCGAGTTCATCGACGTCTACATGAACAACTTCATCAGCCGCAACTGGGAGCAGTTGCGCAAGGTGCGCAAGCCGGTCATCGCCGCGGTGGCCGGTTTCGCGCTCGGCGGCGGCTGCGAGCTGGCGATGATGTGCGACTTCATCATCGCCGCCGAGACGGCGCGCTTCGGCCAGCCCGAGATCAAGCTCGGCGTCATCCCCGGTGCGGGCGGCACGCAGCGGCTGCCGCGGGCGATCGGCAAGGCCAAGGCGATGGACATGGTGCTGACCGGCCGCATGATCGACGCCGCCGAGGCCGAGCGCGCCGGGCTGGTGGCGCGCGTCGTGGCCGCCGACAAGCTGCTCGACGAGGCGCTCGGCGCCGCGGCGACGATCTGCGCGCTGGGCGCGCCGAGCGCGATGATGGCCAAGGAGTGCGTCAACCGCGCCTTCGAGGGCACGCTCAGCGAAGGCATCGCGTTCGAGCGCCGCATGTTCCACGCGCTGTTCGCCACTGCCGACCAGAAGGAAGGCATGGCCGCCTTCCTGGCCAAGCGCAAGCCGGTGTTCGAGCGGCGCTGAGACGCGATCAGCGCGCCGGCGGCAAGGACCTCAGGCTTCGTTGCGCAGCGCCGGGAACAGGATCACGTCGCGGATGCTCGGGCTGTCGGTGAGCAGCATCACCAGGCGGTCCAGGCCGACGCCGCAGCCGCCGGTGGGCGGCATGCCGACCTCGAGCGCGCGGATGAAGTCGGCGTCGTAGTACATCGCCTCCTCGTCGCCGGCGTCCTTGTTCGCCGCCTGCGCCGCGAAGCGCGCCGCCTGGTCCTCGGCGTCGTTCAGTTCCGAGAACCCGTTGGCGACTTCGCGCCCGGTGATGAACAGCTCGAAGCGCTCGGTGACCGCCGGGTCGGTGTCCGACGCGCGCGCCAGCGGCGAGACCTCGACCGGGTAGTCGACGATGAAGGTCGGCTGCCAGAGCTGGGCCTCGACGACGGCCTCGAACAGGCCGAACTGCAGCTCGGCCAGCTTCCAGTGCGCCGGCGGCTCCTCGCCGAGCCGGCGCAGTTCGGCGTGCAGCGCCTGCGCGTCGACCGACTGCGCGTCGGACATCCCGGCGTGCAGCACGAGCGCCTCGCGCACCGTCAGGCGCGTGAACGGCGGGTCGAGCTCGACCGGCCGGCCGGCGTAGGTCAGGCTGGCCGAGCCGGTGGCCGTGCGCGCGGCGTGGCGCAGCAGCGCCTCGGTGAAGTCCATCAGGTCGTGGTAGTTCCAGTACGCCGCGTAGAACTCCATCATCGTGAACTCGGGGTTGTGGCGCACCGAGATGCCTTCGTTGCGGAAGCTGCGGTTGATCTCGAACACGCGCTCGAAGCCGCCGACCACCAGGCGCTTGAGGTACAGCTCGGGCGCGATGCGCAGGAACATCTGCTGGTCCAGCGCGTTGTGGTGCGTGACGAAGGGCCTGGCGTTGGCACCGCCCGGGATCGGGTGCAGCATCGGCGTCTCGACCTCGAGGAAGCCGTGCTCGACCATGAAGCCGCGGATCGAGCTGACCGCCTTGCTGCGCGCGACGAAGCGCTCGCGCGCGTGCTCGTCGGTGATCAGGTCGGCGTAGCGCTGGCGGTACTTGCGTTCCGGGTCGGCCAGGCCGTGGAACTTGTCGGGCAGCGGGCGCAGGCTCTTGGTCAGCAGCTGCAGGCGCGTCACGCGCACCGACAACTCGCCGGTGCGGGTCTTGAACAGCACGCCCTCGGCGCCCAGGATGTCGCCCAGGTCCCAGTGCTTGAAGGCGTCGTAGGCCGCCGCGCCGAGCGCGTCGCGGCTGACGAAGAGCTGGATGCGGCCATACGTCTTGCCCAGCGAGCCGTCCTGCAGCGTCGCGAAACTGGCCTTGCCCATCACGCGCTTGAGCATCATGCGCCCTGCGAGCTTCACCGCCACGGCCTGCGCTTCGAGCTCGTCGCCGGCCTGCTCGCCGTAGTGCTGCTGCAGGTCGGCGGCGTGGTCGCGCGGCTTGAAGTCGTTCGGGAACGCCACGCCCGCCTTGCGGATCGCGGCGAGCTTGTCGCGCCGCTCGGCGATCAGCTTGTTGTCGTCGGCCAGGGGCGTGGCGTCTTGCGTCATGGTGTCGGGGCGGTCGGGAAAGCGCGAATTGTAGGGAGCGCAGACCTGGGCTCGCCGCGGCCGGCGGGTACCGCGCAGCAGCCGTCGCGCCGGGGTCACGTCGGAACGGGCTTCGAGTGCGTGCACCCTCGACGATAATCCGGCACACCCCGTCGCCCGCCCGCGCATGCACCCGCAGACCCCCGTCATCACCGACCGCAAGGTCCGCTTCGCGCTGGCCGGCTGCGGGCGCATCGCCGCCAACCACTTCGACTCGATCGTCCGTCACGCCGATCGCGCCGAGCTGGTCGCGGTCTGCGACAGCGACCCGGCCGCGCTGGCCGCCGCGGTGCAACGCACCGGCGCGCGCGGCTTTGCGCACTACGGCCAGATGCTCGCCGAGTGTCGAACCACGACTGGTGCGGCCGGCGCCGCCGACTGCGTCGTGCTGACCACCCCCAGCGGCCTGCACCCGGCGCAGGCGATCCAGGCCGCGCAGGCGGGTTTGAACGTCATGACCGAGAAGCCGATGGCCACGCGCTGGCACGACGGGCTGGCGATGGTCAGGGCCTGCGACGAGGCGGGCGTGCGGCTGTTCGTCGTCAAGCAGAACCGCCGCAACCGCACGCTGCAGCTGCTGCGCCAGGCGCTGCAGGGCGGCCGCTTCGGCCGCGTCTACATGGTCACGCTCAACGTCTTCTGGAGCCGGCCGCAGAGCTACTACGACTCGGCTGCCTGGCGCGGCACCTGGGAGTTCGACGGCGGCGCGTTCATGAACCAGGCCAGCCACTACGTCGACCTGCTCGACTGGCTGATCGGCCCGGTCCAGAGCGTGATGGCCTACACCGGAACGCTGGCGCGCGACATCGAGGTCGAGGACACCGGGGTGGCCGCGCTGAAGTGGCGCAACGGCGCGATGGGCTCGGTCAACGTCACGATGCTGACGCACCCGAAGAACTTCGAGGGCTCGATCACGGTGCTGGGCGAGAAGGGCACGGTGCGCATCGGCGGCGTCGCGGTGAACCGGATCGAGCACTGGGAGTTCGCCGAGCCGCACGCGATGGACGCGCAGCTCGACGAGGCGAGCTACCAGACCAGCTCGGTCTACGGCTTCGGCCACCCGCTGTACTACGACAACGTCATCCGCACGCTGCGCGGCGAGTGCGAGCCCGAGACCGACGGCCGCGAGGGCCTGAAGTCGCTCGAGCTGCTGATCGCGATGTACCGCTCGGCGCGCGACGGCACGCGCGTCAACCTGCCGCTCGAGTACTGATGGCCCAGCCTCGAAGCGACCGGCGGTCGTCTCCCCGTCGAGGGGGAGACCCCCGCGGCCCGGCAGAGCCGGTGCCGCGCGGTCCGCTGGACGGCACCTGGGCGCCATGACGATCCAGGTTCATCCCTCGGCGATCGTCGACGCGGGGGTTCAGCTCGGCGAGGGTTGCCGCGTCTGGCACTTCGCGCACATCTGCGCCGGCGCGCGCATCGGCGCAGGCTGCTCGTTCGGCCAGGGCGTGTACGTCGGCAAAGACGTCGTCATCGGCGACCACGTCAAGGTGCAGAACAACGTCTCGGTCTACGACGCGGTGACGCTCGAGGACGACGTCTTCTGCGGCCCGAGCATGGTCTTCACCAACGTCCACAACCCGCGCGCGGCGGTGCCGCGCAAGGACGAATACCGCCGCACCCTGGTGCGCCAGGGCGCCACGCTGGGCGCGAACTGCACCCTCGTCTGCGGC
>JBBIPS010000258.1:0-5062 GCA_037442725.1 Burkholderiales bacterium
CCTCGCGCACGATGACGTGGCAGGTGGTGCAGGCGCAGCTCATCTCGCAGGCGTGCTCGATCGCGATGCCGTTGTCGAGCAGCGCTTCGCAGATCGACGTGCCGCGCGGCGCCTCGACCGTGTCGCCGTGCGGGCAGAACTCCGCGTGCGGCAGGATCTTGATGACAGGCATCGACGCTGTTCCCGCTGTTGTCGATCGGGCTAGATGTCGGCGACCTTGCGCCCGGTCAGCGCGGCACGGATGCCGCGGTTCATGCGCAGCGCGGCGAAGGCTTCGGTGCCGCGGGAAAGCGCCTCGACGGCGGCGTCGATCGCGGCAGGGTCCTGGCCGCCGGTGGTGCGCGCCAGCTCGGTCAGCAGCGCCTCGACCGCGCTGCCCTCGGCAGCGTCGAGCAGGTCACCGTCGGCCGCCAGCGCGGCGCGCGTAGCCAGCGTCATGCGCTCGGCCTCGACCCGCGACTCGGCCAGGCGCCGCGCCGCCATGTCGGTCTCGGCGCTGGCAAAACCTTCGCGCAACATGCCCGCGATGACGTCGTCGGGCAGGCCGTAGCTTGGCTTGACGACCACCGACGCCTCCACGCCCGAGCCCAGTTCGCGTGCCGAGACGCTGAGCAGGCCGTCGGCATCGACCTGGAAGGTGACGCGGATGCGCGCCGCGCCGGCCACCAGCGGCGGGATGCCGCGCAGCTCGAAGCGTGCCAGCGAACGGCAGTCGGCGACCAACTCGCGTTCGCCCTGGACGACGTGGATCGCCATCGCCGTCTGGCCGTCCTTGAAGGTCGTGAAGTCCTGCGCCTTGGCCACCGGAATCGTCGTGTTGCGCTCGATCACGCGCTCGACCAGCCCGCCCATCGTCTCCAGTCCGAGCGACAGCGGAGTCACGTCGAGCAGCAGCAGTTCGCCGTCGCGCGCGTTGCCGGCCAGCGCGTTGGCCTGGATCGCCGCGCCGATCGCCACCACCTGGTCGGGGTCGAGGTTGACCAGCGGCGCGCGGCCGAACAGCTCACCCACCGCCGTGGCCACCAGCGGCATGCGTGTCGAGCCGCCGACCAGCACGACGCCTTGCACCTCGTCCCTGCGCACCTTGGCGTCACGCAGCACCTTGCGCACCGCGGCCAGCGTGCGCTCGACCAGAGGCCGCGTCAGCGCGTCGAACTGCACCCGGGTGACATCCACATCGAGCGCGCGGCCACCGACCTGGCAACGCAGCGTCGCCTGCGGTGCATCGGTCAAGGCCTCCTTCACGGCGCGCGCGGCCACCAGCACGCGGCGCTTGTCCTGTGCGCTGACGGCCTGCGCGCCGGCCTGGGCCAGCGCCCAGTCGGCCAGCGTCTGGTCGAAGTCGTCGCCGCCCAGTGCCGCGTCGCCCCCCGTCGCGACGACCTCGAACACGCCGCGCGCCAGCCGCAGCAGCGAAATGTCGAAGGTGCCGCCGCCGAGGTCGTAGACCGCGTACAGACCCTCGCTGGCGTTGTCCAGCCCGTACGCCACTGCGGCGGCGGTCGGCTCGTTGATCAGCCGCAGCACATTCAGCCCGGCCAGTTGCGCGGCATCCTTGGTGGCCTGGCGTTGGGCATCGTCGAAGTAGGCCGGCACGGTGATCACGGCACCGAACAGCTCGTCGTCGAAAGTGTCCTCGGCGCGCTGGCGCAGCGTGGCCAGGATCTCGGCCGACACCTCGACCGGCGACTTGCGCCCGGCGCGCGTGTCGAGCGCCACCATGCCGGGGGCGTCGACGAAACGATACGGCAGCCGCTGGTGCCCGCGAATGTCGGCCAGGCCGCGGCCCATGAAGCGCTTGACCGAGACGACGGTGTTCTCCGGGTCCTCGGCCTGCATCGCCTGCGCCTCGAACCCGATCTGCCGCCCCGCGCCTTCGAGGTAGCGCACGATCGACGGCAGGATCACGCGCCCCTGCGCGTCGGGCAGGCACTCGGCCACACCGTGACGCAGCGCAGCCACCAGCGAGTGCGTGGTGCCCAGGTCGATGCCGACCGCGACGCGGCGCGCATGCGGGTCCGGCGTCTGGCCGGGTTCGGAGATCTGCAGCAGGGCCATGGTTGAAAAGTGGTCGGGTCAGGCGTCCAGCGCTTCGAGCCGGCGCGCGAGGTCGGCGCGGAAACGCTCGACGAACATCAGCGCCCTGACCTGCCGGGCAGCGGCCAAGGCATCGCCGCGCTCGTCGATCGCGGCGCGCAATTCGTCGAACAGCGACTGCTGCTGCGCCGCCACCGTCGCGTCGAGTCGCTCGACGGTGGCGGCGTCGGCCGCGTCGTCGAGCGCTTCGCGCCAGGCCATCTGCTGCATCAGGAAGGCCTGCGGCATCGCGGTGTTGCTGTCGGCAGCGACGGGAGCCCCGCGCAGCTCGCACAGGTAGGCGCCACGCGCGAGCGGATCCTTCAGTCGCCGGTAGGCCTGGTTGACGCGCACCGCCCATTGCATCGCCAGGCGCTGCGCGGCCGCGCCCTGGGCGGCGAATCGGTCCGGATGCACCTCGGACTGCAGCGCGCGCCAGCGCCCATCGAGCTCGGCGCGGTCGAGTGCGAAGCGCGGCACCAGGCCGAACAGCGTGAAATCGTCGTCGTCGATCTTCATGGGTGGCTCACAAGTCACGAGGGCGCAGCGCACGGATGCGGCGCCCGGTCGATACGCGCCGCGTTGCCGCACGTCGATCGTCGCGTGGGCGCGGCACCGATCGGGCCCGGATCCCGGCGGCCGACGCCTGCACGGCCGGCTCGACGGCGGCTCGATGGAACGGGCACGCAAGGCTCGTGCGGGCGGGCTCAAACGCGGAACGACTCGCCGCAGCCGCAACGATCCTTCTCACGCGGGTTGTGGAACTTGAAGCCTTCGTTCAGGCCCTCGCGAACGAAATCGAGTTGCGTGCCGTCGAGATAGGGCAGGCTCTTCGGGTCGACCAGCACCTTGACGCCGTGGTCCTCGAAGACGTGATCCTCGGGCGCGATCTCGTCGGCATACTCGAGCTTGTAGGCCAGCCCCGAGCAGCCGGTGGTCTTCACGCCCAGGCGCACGCCGACGCCCTTGCCGCGCTTGCTGATGTAGCGCGACACATGTCGTGCCGCAGCCTCTGACAAAGTCACTGCCATCGTCTGTTCCGGTTGCCCGCCGCGTCAATGCGCCGGCGTCACCGCCGCCTCGCCGTGCTTGGCCTTGTAGTCCTGCACCGCGGCCTTGATCGCGTCCTCGGCCAGGATCGAGCAGTGGATCTTCACCGGCGGCAACGCCAGCTCCTCGGCGATGCGGGTGTTCTTGATCTCGAGCGCCTGGGTCAGCGACTTGCCCTTGACCCACTCGGTCACGAGCGAGCTCGACGCGATCGCCGAGCCGCAGCCGTAGGTCTTGAAGCGCGCGTCCTCGATCAGCCCGGTCTCGGGGTTGACCTTGATCTGCAGCTTCATCACGTCGCCGCAGGCGGGCGCGCCGACCATGCCGGTGCCGACCGAATCGTCTGCCTTGTCGAACGAGCCGACGTTGCGCGGATGCTCGTAGTGATCGATGACCTTGTCGCTGTATGCCATGTCGGACTCCCGAGAATGAAGACGGAGATCAGTGCGCGGCCCACTGGATCGAGTTGATGTCGATGCCCTCGCGGTACATGTCCCACAGCGGCGAGAGCTCGCGCAGCTTGGCCACGCGGTCCTTGAGCGTCGCGACGGCGTAGTCGATCTCGGCCTCGGTGGTGTAGCGCCCGATCGTCATGCGCAGGCTCGAGTGCGCCAGCTCGTCGCTGCGGCCGAGCGCGCGCAGCACATAGCTCGGCTCGAGGCTGGCCGAGGTGCAGGCCGACCCGGAAGACACCGCGATGCCCTTGACCCCCATGATCAGCGACTCGCCTTCGACGAAGTTGAACGAGATGTTCAGGTTGTGCGGCACGCGCCTGGCCAGGTGCCCGTTGATGAACACCTGCTCGATGTCGGACAGGCCGGCCAGCAGCCGGTTGTGCAGCCTGCGGATGCGCTCCTGCTCGGCACCCATCTCCTCGCGCGCGATGCGGAAGGCCTCTCCCATGCCGACGCACTGGTGTGTCGGCAGCGTGCCCGAGCGCAGGCCACGCTCGTGCCCGCCGCCGTGCATCTGCGCCTCGATGCGCACGCGCGGCTTGCGCCGCACGTACAGCGCACCGATCCCCTTGGGGCCGTAGGTCTTGTGCGAGGCCAGGCTCATCAGGTCGACCGGCAAGGTGGCCAGATCGATCGCCACCTTGCCGGTGGCCTGCGCGGCGTCGACGTGGAAGATGACGCCGCGCTCGCGGCACAGCGCACCGATGGCGGCGATGTCCTGGATCACGCCGATCTCGTTGTTGACCAGCATCACCGAGGCCAGGATGGTGTCGGGGCGCAGTGCATCCTTGAAACGGTCGAGGTCGAGCAGGCCGTCTGCCTGCACGTCGAGGTAGGTCACCTCGAAGCCCTGGCGCTCGAGTTCGCGCATCGTGTCGAGCACGGCCTTGTGCTCGGTCTTGACGGTCACGAGATGCCTGCCGCGGGTCTTGTAGAACTGCGCCGCGCCCTTCAACGCCAGGTTGTCGGATTCGGTGGCGCCCGAGGTCCAGATGATCTCGCGCGGATCGGCGCCGATCAGTTCGGCGACCTGCGCGCGCGATTTCTCGACGATGGCCTCGGCCTCCCAGCCCCAAGCGTGGCTGCGCGAGGCCGGGTTGCCGAAGTGCTCGCGCAGCCAGGGAATCATCGCGTCGACGACGCGGGGATCGACCGGCGTGGTGGCGCTGTAGTCGAGGTAGATCGGGAAGTGCGGGGTCATGTCCGGAGCGAGTGGGTGGGTTTGACTGGGCAGCGCCGGCTCGACGCGGCCGCGCGCCGACAGCGGTGCAGGCCTACTTGGACATCGCGCTGCCCAGCGCGAAGACCGAGTTCGGCGTCGTCACCTTGATCGGCTTGACCACCGGCACGCTGGAGATCGCCCGCCGCACCGGCTGCTCGGCAATCGACACGCCCCTGGCGACCTGGTCGTCCACCAGCTTCTTCAGCGAGATCGATTCGAGGTATTCGATCATCTTGTGGTTCAGGTTGGTCCACAACTC
>JBBIPS010000259.1:0-5008 GCA_037442725.1 Burkholderiales bacterium
GCCTGGGATCCATGGCGTGACGTTGCGGCTGGCGGCGCGGATCGCGCGCCGGTGTCGGCCGACCGGCGGCGGCGACGCTGCCGCGGGTGAGTGTGGCACACGCGCGTCGCAGCCGACGACCACGGCACGACGACCCGCGCGCAGCCGGCGCCGCCGCAGCGACGCGATAGCATCGTCGCCCACGGGTGGAAGAGGACGAGCAGCGATGAGCGAACCCAAGGCCTGCGTGGGCACCGCATCGCCCCCGGGACCTGGCGCGGTCGGCGTGCACGGCTGCATCGGCAGGGTCCGCGGCGCGGCGGCCTGCCGCGCTGCGCGCTGTGGCGGCGTCCCGGCGGCGCACTGCCGACGCCCTCGCAACGCTGCACCGCTGCGTCGACGCGCCGAACTCGAACCAGGAAGCCCTGCATGAACGTCTCCGAAGCGCTGCAGAGCCGCCGCTCGATCCGCGACTTTCTGCCCACGCCCGTGCCCGGCGAATTGATCCGCCGCGTGCTGGCGGCGGCGTCGCGCGCACCGTCGGGCGGCAATGTCCAGCCCTGGCACATCGACGTGGTGGCCGGTGCGCCGCTGGCCGAGCTGAAGGCTTTGATGCAGCGCCGGCTGCAGGCCGCGGCGGCGGGCGAGCCGCCCGAGCCGACCGAGTACGACATCTACCCGAAGGCGCTGCCCGCGCCGTACCGCGACCGCCGCTTCAAGCTCGGCGAGGACATGTACGCGCGGCTGGGCATCCCGCGCGAGGACAAGCCGGCGCGGCTGCGCTGGTTCGCCCGCAACTACGCCTTCTTCGGCGCGCCGATGGGCCTGTTCTGCTCGGTGCCGCGCTGCATGGGCGCGCCGCAATGGTCGGACCTGGGGATGTTCCTGCAGTCGGTGATGCTGCTGCTGCGCGAGGAGGGGCTGGACAGTTGCGCGCAGGAGTCGTGGTCGGTCTTCCCGCGCACCGTCGGCGCGTTCCTCGGCCTGCCGCCCGGGCGCATGCTGTTCTGCGGCATGGCGATCGGCCGGCGCAACCCGGAGCATCCGGTGAACCAGCTCGTCGCCGACCGCGCCGCGGTCGACGACTTCGCGTGCTTTCATGGCGTCTGACCCGGTGACGCCGGGCTCCGCACCCGAGCGCGCAGCCTTCGCAAGCGAACTGCTGCACGGCCTGCGGGCACGGCGGCGCAGCCTGTCGCCCAAGTTCTTCTACGACCGTGCCGGCTCGGCGCTGTTCGACCGCATCTGCGAGCTTGACGAGTACTACCCGACGCGCACCGAATGCGCGCTGCTGCGGCGCCATGCGAACGAGATCGCCGGGTGCATCGGCGCCGCGGCCGAGATCGTCGAGTTCGGCGCCGGCTCGCTGCACAAGATCCGCCTGTTGCTGCCGGCGCTGCAGCGGCCGGTTCGCTTCGTGCCGATCGACATCTCGACCGACCATCTGGTGGCCAGCGCGGCCGCGTTGCGCCGCGACTGGCCGGGGCTCGCGGTGCAGCCGCTGGCGCTCGACTTCACGCAGCCGCCGGCGCTCGCACTGCCGGCACCGGCGCGCCCGGCACGGCGCCGCGTCGGCTTCTTCCCCGGTTCGTCGATCGGCAACTTCAGCCCTGCCGAGGCGCGGCGCTTCCTGGCACGCTGCGCGGCGCTGCTGCGCGGCGGCGGCCTGCTCGTCGGCGTCGACCTGGTCAAGGATCCGGCCCTGCTGCACGCGGCGTACAACGACGCCCAGGGCGTCACGGCGGCGTTCAACCGCAACCTGCTGGTGCGCGCGAACCGCGAGCTCGGCGCCGACTTCGACCCCGCGGCGTTCGACCACAGCGCGTTCTACAACGCGCCGCTGCAGCGCATCGAGATGCACCTGGTGAGCGCGCGCGACCAGGTGGTGAGCGTCTGCGGCGAACGCTTTCGCTTCGAGCACGGCCGCACGCTGCATACCGAGAACTCGTACAAGTACAGCGTCGAGGGCTTCCGGCGACTGGCGCGCGCCGCCGGTTTCGCACCCACGGCGCTGTGGACCGACCCCGACCAGCGCTTCAGCGTGCACTGGCTCAAAGCGCCGGCGTAGGCGTCAGGACAGGCGGCCTGCCGCCGGCGCGCCGGCCTTCGGCGCGCCGGCCCGGATGACTCGGCGAGTTCGTGCCGCCGGCGCGTCAGCGCCCGAGCCGCCGCAGCACCGCGGCGCGCACCAGCGGCAGGCGGTCGTTGCCGAAATACATGTCGTCGCCGCCGACGAAGATCGTCGGCGAGCCGAAGCCGCCGCGGCGGATCACCTCGTCGGTATTGGCCTTCAGCGCCGCCTTGATCGCCGGCTGAGCGATGCCGTCGAGGAAGGCCGCCGCGTCGACGCCGACCTGCCGGCACAACCCGGCGAGCACGGCGTCCTGCGCGATGTCCTCGTCGCGGCTCCAGTAGGCCTCGAACACCGCGCGTGCGAACGGCACCAGCCTGCCCTGCGGCGCGAGCCACAGGCAGCCGCGCATCGCCTTGACGCTGTTGACCGGAAAGACGCTGGGCGGGAAGTTGATGCGCAGCCCGCAGTGGCGCGCCCAGTCCTGCAGATCCTTGTTCAGGTAGGCCTGCTTGGCCGGCACGCCGTGCGCGCGGAACTCGTAGACGCTGGGGTTGACGGCGTTGAAGATGCCACCGACCAGCACCGGCCGCCACTGCACCGCCACGCCCAGCTCGGCGGCCAGCGGCTGCAGGTTGTGGAACGCCAGCCAGGTCCACGGGCTCGAGCAGTCGAAGAAGAACTCGATCATGCATCGGACTCCGGGGGCGTCGCACGACGCGCGTCCTGCGCTGACGCATCGTCGGGCGCGCCGGCGGCGTGCTGCAGGTCCGGCGCGGCGGCTGCGCGCCGGACGACTTGCGGCGCCGATCGTCCCGTCGCGTCGTGGCCTGCCGAAGCGGTCGGTGCCCCCTGGCTGCCTGCACCGAACAGCGTGCGCCGCGCCTGCTCGTCGATGCCGCCCTGGCGCAGCGCCTTGCCCAGCGCCAGCCCGCGCTGCAGCGCGTCGCGCGCGCGCAGCGTCGCGTACCAGCGCCTGACGTTGGGCCAGTCGTCGAGCGTGAACCCCTGCGCCTTGTGCGTCATCGTCCACGGGAAGATCGCGATGTCGGCGATCGAGTAGTCACCGGCGACGAACTCGCCGCGCGCGAGTTGCGCGTCGAGCACACCGTACAGGCGCCGCGCCTCGCGCTCGTAACGCGCGATGGCGTAGGGAATCGTCTCGTCGGCGTAGAGCTTGAAGTGGCCGTGCTGGCCGAGCATCGGCCCGAGGCCGCCCATCTGCCACATCAGCCACGGCAGCACGGCATGGCGGCCGCGCCAGTCGCGCGGCAGCAGCCGGCCGGTCTTCTCGGCCAGGTAGATCAGGATGGCGCCGCTTTCGAACAGCGCAATCGGCGCGCCGCCGCCGGGCGGAGCGCGGTCGACCAGCGCCGGGATGCGGCCGTTCGGGCTGAGCGCCAGGAAGGCCGGATCGAACTGCTCGCCGCGTCCGATGTCGATCGGCACGACGGCATACGCGAGCCCCAACTCCTCGAGCGCGATCGAGACCTTCCAGCCGTTGGGCGTCGGCCAGTAGTACAGGTCGAGGCACGGCTCGGGCATCGGCATGGCATCAGGCATCGGGTCGGGCACGGCGTTGGGTATGCGGACCGGGCTGCGACCGCGCACGCGGTCGGACAATGTGGCACGGCGGGGCCGGGCCGTCGCGCACCGGAACGGCGGCGCCCCGTGGCGCCACGGTGACAGCCCCACCCCCAGACTAGCGCCACACTCGGCCCAGGAGAAGCGAATGAACCCCAATCCGACCCGCGGCAGCTCGACCGAAGCAGCGGCCCCGATGGCGCCGTCGACGGCCGGCGCGGCACCGACGGCGGCCACGCTCGCGCCGACGGCGCTGATCGACAGCGACCACCCCGCGGTGGCCGCCTTCGCGCTGCGCCACACCGCCGGCAACGACGATCGCGAGCGCGCGGTGGCGCTGTTCTACGCAGTGCGCGACGGCTTTCGCTACGACCCGTACCGCATCGACCTGTCGGCACACGGCATGCAGGCCAGCACGGTGCTCGCCACCGGCCACGGCTGGTGCGTGCCCAAGGCCACGCTGCTGGCCGCGGTCTGCCGCGCCAGCGGCATCCCGGCGCGGCTGGGCTTCGCCGACGTGCGCAACCACCTCAGCACCGAGCGGCTGCGCGAGGCGCTGCAGACCGATGTCTACCGCTGGCACGGCTACACCGAAATCTGGCTCGACGGCGCCTGGCGCAAGGCCACGCCGGCGTTCAACATCGAGCTGTGCGACCGCTTCGGGCTGTTGCCGCTCGACTTCAACGGCCACGACGACTCGATCTACCACGCCTTCGACCGCGCCGGCCAGCGCCACATGGAATACATCCACCAGCACGGCACTTTCGACGACGTGCCGCTGGCGCGCATCGCCGCCGACTTTCACGTCCACTACCCGCGTTGGATGGCACAGGCGACGCAGGCGCAAGACTTCCTCGCTGACGTGGCGCGCGAGAACATCATCCCCCTACCGACGCAGCGCTGACCCCATGACGAGCCCGACGACCAGCGCCCGCACCGATCCGCCCGAGGGCTTCGCGCCGCTGCCGATGGTGGGCGAGTTCATCGACCTGATCGGCCCGATCTACCTGCTGCAGCGTGGCGACGTCGTGAAGCTCGGGTTTCGCGTCGAGCCGCGCCACACCAATCCGATGCGCATCTGCCACGGCGGCATGCTGGCCAGTTTTGCCGACATGCTGCTGCCGATCTCGGTGCACCGCAAGTCGAGCGTGGGAATGCGCTTCCTGCCCACCATCAGCCTGCAGCTCGACTACCTGGCCCCGGCGCCGCTGGGCGCCTGGGTCGAGGGCGAGGCGCAAGTGCTTCGCGTCACCCGCAGCATCGTCTTCGCGCACGGCCTGATCAGCGCCGATGGCACGCCCGCGGTGCGCGTCAGCGGCATCGCCAAGATCGGCCCACCCTTCGGCGGCGCGGCCGAGATCGCGGGCTGACGGG
>JBBIPS010000260.1:0-4997 GCA_037442725.1 Burkholderiales bacterium
GCTCTTCCGATCTATACACTGCCATCATCGCTGCCGACATCCTCCTGCTGCCATGTCCGTCGTCGCCATCACCCATCCCCTCGTTCGCCACAAGGTCGGCCTGCTGCGCGAAGACGCGATCTCGACCAAGAAGTTTCGCGAGCTGACGCACGAGCTGGCGCGTCTGCTGGCCTACGAGGCGACGGCCGACTTCCCGCTCGAGAAGACCACCATCGAGTGCTGGAGCGGTCCCGTGGCGATCGACCAGATCGCCGGCCGCAAGGTCACGATCGTGCCGATCCTGCGCGCCGGGCTGGGCATGCTCGACGGGGTGCTCGACATGGTGCCCAACGCCAAGATCAGCGTCGTCGGACTGTCGCGCGACCACGAGACGCTGCAGCCGGTGCACTACTTCGAGAAATTCGTCGGCCACCTCTCCGAGCGCACCGCGATCATCGTCGACCCGATGCTCGCCACCGCGGGCTCGATGATCGCCACCGTCGACCTGCTCAAGGCACGCGGCTGCCGCGACATCCGTGCGCTGGTGCTGGTGGCCGCCCCGGAGGGCATCGCTGCGCTCGAGGCGGCGCACCCGGACGTGCGCTGCTGGACCGCGGCGGTGGACAGCCACCTCAACGAGATCGGCTACATCATCCCGGGCCTCGGCGACGCCGGCGACAAGATCTTCGGCACCAAGGACGACACCTGATGCGCCACTGTCAGCGCGGCGCCACGGGCGCGACCGGCCGGGTCCGCAGACTGCGCACGATGACCCCGGGCGGGTGATCGTCGCAAGCGCATCGCGCACCGAGTGCAGGAGTCAGATCGATGGCAATGGACGTGGTCGACTACGAGATCAAGGGTGCCGAGATGCAGTTCGTCGAGGTCGAGCTCGACCCCGGCGAGGCGGCGGTCGGCGAGGCCGGCAGCCTGTTCTTCATGGACGCCGGAATCGGCATGGACACGGTGTTCGGCGACGGCTCGGCCAACCAGGGCGGCCTGTTCGGCAAGCTGCTCGGCGCGGGCAAGCGGCTCGTCACCGGTGAGTCGCTGTTCACCACCGTCTATACCAACCAGGCGACGACCCGGCAGCGCGTGGCCTTCGCCGCACCGTACCCGGGCAGGATCCTGGCGCTGGATCTGCGCGACCTCGGCGGCACGCTGGTCTGCCAGAAGGATGCCTTCCTGTGCGCCGCGCGCGGCGTCGCGCTGGGCATCTACTTCCAGAAGCGGCTGTCGGCCGGCTTCTTCGGCGGTGAAGGTTTCATCATGCAGCGCCTCGACGGCGACGGGCTGGCCTTCGTGCACGCCGGCGGTACCTGCCTGCAGCGCGAACTGGCGCCGGGCCAGACCCTGCTGGTCGACACCGGTTGCCTGGTCGGTTTCACGCCGAGCGTGGACTTCGAGATCCAGTTCGTCGGCAAGGTCAGGACGGCGCTGTTCGGTGGTGAGGGACTGTTCCTGGCGCGCATCAGCGGGCCCGGCACGGTGTGGCTGCAGAGCCTGCCGTTCTCGCGCCTGGCCAGCCGCGTCTTCGCCGCCGCGCCGCAGACCGGTGGCAGCCGGCGCGAGGAGGGCTCGCTGCTGGGCGGCCTGGCCGGTGCCGGCCTGGCCGGCGGCGTGCTTGGGGGGCTGCTCGGTGGTGGTGACGACGCCGAATGACCGGTCTTGGCGCGCGTCGCTGATGGCTGCGCCCGCTCGGCTGCCGCAGACGTATCGTCGCGCGCCATGACCGCACTGCTGGACGCGTTCTGGCGCGCCGCGGCGTACTGCCTGCGGCCGCGCATCATCGGCCTGTCGCTGCTGCCGCTGGTCATTGCCGCCGGGCTTGCACTCGGGCTGGGCTGGCTGTACTGGGAGCCGGCGGTGGCCGCGGTGCGCGCCGCGCTCGAGGGCTGGGCGCTCGTCGACGCCGCGCTGAAGTGGGTCGAAGCGCTGGTCGGCAGCGGGTTTCGCGCCGTGCTGGCGCCGCTCTTCGTCGTCGGCCTGGCGCTGCCGGTGATCGTCGTGCTGTCGGTGCTGCTGGTGGCCCTGCTGATGGCACCGGCCATCGTCGACCTGGTCGCCCGGCGGCGCTTTCCGTCGCTCGAGCGCAAGCACGGTGCGGGCCTCGTCGGCAGCGTCGGGTGGTCGCTGCTGTGCACTGCGCTGGCGTTGCTGATGCTCGTGATCAGCCTGCCGATGTGGTTCATCCCGCCACTGGTGCTGATCGTGCCACCGCTGATCTGGGGCTGGCTGACGTATCGGGTCATGGTCTTCGATGCGCTGGCCGAACACGCGAGCGGGTCGGAGCGTCGCGAGCTGATGCGTCGCCACCGCTGGCAGTTGCTGGCCATCGGTGTGGCTGCAGGTTACCTCGGTGCCGCACCGACGTTGCTGTGGGCGCTGAGCGCGGCCACGCTGGTCTTCGCGCCGCTGCTGATCGTCGTGTCGATCTGGCTCTACACGCTGGTGTTCGCCTTCAGCGCGCTGTGGTTCACGCACTTCGGCCTGGCGGCGTTGCAGGCGCTGCGTGGCGAAGCGGCGCCGGCCCGACCCGACTTCGACGCCGCCGCGCCATCGCCACAGTCGATCGGGCGAGGCGATGCCGCGGCCAGCGCAGCGCAGCCGTGGACCCTGAAAGAGAAACCACGATGACCCGCTTCGGCATCCTCATCATCGGCGACGAGATCCTGTCCGGCAAACGCCAGGACAGGCACCTGGCCAAGGTGATCGAGTTGCTCGGCGCGCGCGGCCTGGCGCTGGCCTGGGCGCGCTACGTCGGCGACGACCGCTCGCTGATCACCGCCGCATTGCGCGACGCGTTCGCCGGCGGCGACGTCGTCTTCAGTTGCGGTGGCATCGGCGCCACGCCGGACGACCACACGCGACAGTGCGCCGCCGCGGCGCTGGGCGTGCCGCTCGAGTTGCACCCCGAGGCCAGGGCGCTCATCGAGCAGCGCATGCGAGAGGTCGCCGCAGCGCAGGGGCTGCACTACGACGCCGATCGTGCCGACAACGTGCATCGGCTCAACATGGGCGTGTTCCCGCGCGGCGCGACGATCATCCCCAATCCGTACAACAGGATCCCCGGCTTCTCGATCGGCAACGTGCACTTCGTGCCCGGGTTCCCGGTGATGGCGCATCCGATGATCGAAGGCTTGCTCGACGGCCGCTACAGGTCGCTGCACGGCAGCCTGGCGCAGACCGAGCGCTCGGTGATCGTGCGGGGCTCGATGGAAGCGACGCTGACGCCGCTGATGCAGGACATCGAGGCGCGCTTCTGCGGCGTCAGGGTGTTCAGCCTGCCCAGCGTCGATCACTCGCAATGGGGGCCCCACATCGAACTCGGCGTCAAGGGCCCCGCGACGGCCACGCTGGAGGCCTTCGACGCGTTGCGCGCCGGACTGCGCGATTGCGGCGCCGAACTCGGTCCCGAAATGGTGCGCTGAAGCAGGCCCAGGTTGGTGCGATCCGCAGCACCGAAACGGTGCCGCGTTGAGTGGCGAGTCGAGTCGCAAGGTGGGCGCTGCGCGACCCGGTGGCAGGCATGGTTTCTGCTACATTGCAGTGCCCCATTTCCAGGGGTTCCCGGCCTCCGTGAAGGCCGGTTTTGATGTCCCCCACCTCCGCGACCCGCGCCCTGCTAGGAGATCCAGATGGCAAAGACCGTCGCCGATGTGATGTCGATGTTGAAGGAGAACGAAGTCAAGTTCGTCGACTTCCGCTTCACCGACACCCGCGGCAAGGAACAGCACGTGACCGTGCCCATTTCCGCATTCGATGAAGACAAGTTCACGTCGGGGCACGCCTTCGACGGCTCCTCGATCGCCGGCTGGAAGGGCATCGAAGCCTCGGACATGCTGCTGATGCCGGATGCGAACACCGCCAACATCGACCCCTTCTTCGAGGAGCCGACGCTGCTGTTGACCTGCGACGTCGTCGAGCCGAGCGACGGCAAGCCCTACGAGCGCGATCCGCGTTCGCTGGCCAAGCGTGCCGAGGCCTACATGCGGGCCTCCGGCCTGGGCGACACGGCGTACTTCGGCCCCGAACCCGAGTTCTTCGTCTTCGACAGCGTGCGCTGGAACAGCGACATGTCGGGATGCTTCTCGAAGATCGAATCCGAGGAGGCGGCCTGGAACAGCGGCAAGGAGTACGAGGGCGGCAACTCCGGCTACCGTCCCGGGGTCAAGGGCGGCTATTTCCCGGTGCCGCCGGTCGACAGTTTCCAGGACATGCGCTCCGAGATGTGCCTGATCCTCGAGTCGCTGGGCGTGCCGTGCGAAGTGCATCACCATGAGGTGGGCACCGCCGGCCAGATGGAACTTGGCACCAGGTTCAGCACGCTGCTGCAGCGCGCCGACTGGGTGCAACTGCAGAAGTACGTGGTCCAGAACGTCGCGCATTCGTACGGCAAGACGGCCACGTTCATGCCCAAGCCGATCGTCGGCGACAACGGGTCCGGAATGCACGTGCACCAGTCGGTCTGGAAGGACGGCAAGAACCTCTTCGCTGGCGACGGCTACGCCGGGCTGTCCGACTTCGCGCTGTACTACATCGGAGGCATCATCAGGCACGCGCGGGCGCTGAACGCGATCACCAACCCGGGCACCAACTCGTACAAGCGGCTGGTGCCGGGCTACGAGGCGCCGGTGAAGCTGGCGTATTCGTCGAAGAACCGCTCGGCGTCGATCCGCATCCCGCACGTGGCCAATCCGAAGGGGCGCCGCGTCGAGGCGCGCTTCCCCGACCCGCTGATGAATCCGTACCTGGGCTTCGCAGCGCTGCTGATGGCCGGACTGGACGGGGTGGAGAACAAGCCCGACTCGGAGGCGCGCCAGGGGGTGCTGAAGGAAGAGTTAACGACCGCCAAGGCCGGCGGGGGGACGATCACCCCCGGATCCGGAGGCACGATCCAGGCCACGACCGGTCCATGTTTCTGCATAGCAGGCAAGACTTGCTGCCGCACGTGATCCAGCAGTGCTTGATCACTCCATGGCGCCTTGGCGACCAAATGGTGTAGAGACTGGCGCGTA
>JBBIPS010000261.1:0-4950 GCA_037442725.1 Burkholderiales bacterium
GTTCGCGCGCGGCGCGAGCGACGCCGCCGTGGCGCGCCGGTAGGCGAACCACAGCGCGATGCGCAGCAGCACCAGCGCGCCCAGCGCCAGGGCCGGCCCGAGCACGACGACGCCGCGCAACGCGGCGATGAAGACGAACAGGCCCAGCCCCTCGGCCAGGCCGGTGACGATGACGAGCGGCGCCGTCAGCGCCGCGCGCCAGGCGGGGATGCCGCGCGCGGCCGGCAGCATGCGGCTCTGGCAGTACAGGAAGACCAGCGCCAGCGCGGCAGTCGGCCACACCAGCGCCGGCTGTGCCAGCACCGTCGCAAGCCCGGTGGGCATCAGCAGCGCGGCGACGATCGCCTCGCGCGACATCCACGAGCGCTGCGGATGGCGGAACACATTGAGCGCGCGCCAGGGCCGCCCGATCTCGAGCCACACGCTGGTCAGGCCGAGCGCGATCAGCGCCAGCCCGGCGAGCATCAGCGCGGTGAACGCCACGCCGCTCGCGCCGGCCAGTGCGCTGGCGACGATCAGCCCGCTGCCGGCACCACCACCGATGAAGTTGCCGGCGGCACGTGCATCCCAGTGCGCCTGCTGCCAGGGGTTGGGGCCGAAGCCGTCGCCGGCGGTCGACGGATGCTGCCTCATTGCGGGTCTCCAGCGTCGTCGAGCGGGCCGTCCCACAGGTAGTGGAAGCCGGGCCCGGTGCCGAGCTCCTCGTGCATGCGGAAGTGCTGGTTGTGCGCGAGCGCCTGCGAGACGTTGCTCTGTGGGTCGTCGCGGTCGCCGAAGATCAGCGCCTGCGCGATGCACGCATTGACGCAGGCGGGCGTGGCCTCGGGGTCGACGCCCGGGGTCAGGCCCCGGGCCAGTCCGGCGTCGATGCGGTCGACGCAGAAGGTGCACTTGGTCGCCACGGCCAGCCTGGCCGGGTCATGGCGCAGCGCCTCGGTCTCGGTCGGCGCTCCGTAGGCGAACGACGCGCGCTGCGTCTTGTAGCGCGCCTGGTACGGGCAGGCCACGGCGCAGTAGGCGCAGCCGATGCACAGGTCGTAGTCGATCGTGACGATGCCGTCCGCGCGTTTGCGCGTCGCGGTGCTCGGGCAGACGTCCAGGCACGGCGGCTCGTCGCAGTGCTGGCAGCCGACCGGGACGAAGGCGCGCTGCACGTCGGGGTAGGCGCCGAACTCCATGTCGAGCACGCGCCGCCACTGCACGCCCGGCGGCGTGGCGTTGGCCTGCTTACACGCCGCGGTGCAGGTCTGGCAGCCGACGCAGCGCCGCAGGTCGGCGACCATCGCCCAGCGCGTCATGGCGCGGCCCTCGTGACCTGCACGCGCACGATGTCGGCGCCCGACCCGGTGGCGTCGGTGAGGTCCATCGACATCGTCGCCAGCGTGTTCAGGCTGGGCACGCCGAAGTCCTTGGCCAGCGGCGTGGCCCAGTGGTCGAACTGGCCGATCAGCAGCAGCGTGTCGGGGCGGATGCCCTGGCGCAGCACGGCGCGGCCGCGCACCTGGCGCTGCGGTGTCGCGATCTCGACCGTGTCGCCGTCAACGATGCCCAGCCGCGCGGCAGCGTCCGGGTTGATGATCACGCCGCGGTGGCCGGCGATGTTGTCGGCCACCTCCTTGATCATCTGCACGCCGACGTTGCCGCCCCAGGCGTACTGCATGCTGCGCGCGGTGAGCAGCCAGAACGGGTAGTCCTCGGCGCGGCCACCGGCCTGGGTGACGCTGACGTCCCACAGCGCGGGGAAGTCCTTCCACGCCGGCAGCCCCTGGTACTCGGCGAGCTGCTTGTCCCACCAGTGCATGTCGCTGTCGTGCAGGCGGCGGCCGAGCTCGACGCCGACGCGCTTGAGCCGCTCCTGGTAGGGCATCTCGAAGCGCAGCCCGTGCTCGACCAGCGTCGGCAACAGGTACCACTGGTCGCGCGGGAAGGGCTTGGTCGCCAGGCCGTGCTCCTTCCACCAGTCGAGGCCGTTGACCTCGGCGCCGCCGCTCAACTCTGCGCTGGCCGACCTGCACACCGCGTCCCAGATCTGGTCGCGCGTGTGCGCCTGATCGACATCGAGCGAGAAGTTGCCGTGCTCGCCCTTGAGCGGCACGCCGCCGGCGCCCTTGTTGATCGCCGCGTTGTACCTGGCCAGCAGTCCGCAGCGCCGGGCCAGCTCGGTGGCGATGTCGGTGAAGTCGCGCGCCTGCCCGCGCGCGGCCACCGCCGGCTGGCGCAGCGCGTAGCCCTGGTGGTCCCAGAACTGCTCGACGTACTTGGTGCCGCCGATGCGCATCAGCTGCAGGCTCTCGAGGTCGGTGGCGTCGGGCAGCAGCACGTCGGCGAAATGGTTGCTCTCGTCGCGGGTGTAGGCGAAGGCGACGACGAACGGGAAGCGCGCCATCGTCGCGCCGACGGCCTCGGTGTCCCAGAACGAGATCGCCGGGTTGGTGCGGTAGACGAACCAGACGTCGGGCAGCGTCACCTGCGGCAGGCCCTTGGGTGTGTCGTCGAGGAACATCCACGAGAAGTGCGTCGGCCCGAGCGCCTGGCTCCAGGCGCCGTTGCCGGCCAGCGGCACCATCGTGCGGTAGGCGTTGCGGATGTTCGGGTTGGCCGACCAGTGCGCCTTGTCGGTCGGGTTCAGCGGATAGTGCATGAAACCGTCGGGCCCCGGACGCACGCTGGCCAGCCGCTCCGACAGCGGCCGCGTCAGCCGCACCGTGGTGCCGATCGTGCCGCCGGGGACTTCGAGCGCGCCGACCAGGCAGGCCAGCAGCGTGCGCGCCCAGCAGCACTCGAAGCCGCCCCAACCGTTGTTCACCGTCTTGCCCAGCGTCACCGCCACCGGGCGGAACGGCAGTGTCCTGCCTTCGATCTCGACCGTCTGGCCGACGCAGGCGTGGTCCACGTACTCGTGCGCGATCTGACGCATCGTCGCCGCGGCGACGTCGCAGATGGCCGCCGCCCACTCGGGGGAATAAGGCGCGATGTGGGCGACCAGCTTGTCGAATCCGGTCTGGCCGGCGAGTCGCCCGTCGGCGAGCAGTTCGTCGTCGGGGCCGATCTCGACCGCGTCGACCTCGGCCGACATCGACAGTGCTTCGCGGATGCCGGGCGTGTCGTGGGGGCAAGCCGCGCCGCTCGCCTCGTCCCAGACCAGCGGCTTGCGCGTGGCGCGGTCGCGCAGGTAGTAGCCGTGCGCACCGACGAGGTAGGGCGACGCGGTGTGGCGCGCCAGGAAGTCGAGGTCGAGTCGCTCGCGCGGCGTCTCGTGCAGCAGCACATGGATCAGCGCGAACAGGAAGGCGGCGTCGGTCTTGGGCTTGATCGGCACCCACTGCGCCGAGCAGGCGCCGGTGACCGACAGATGCGGCTCGACCTGCACCCGCTTCATGCCGCGCACGCGCGCCTGCGCATGGCGCCAGATGCCGGCCACGCCGCCCGAGGCCTCGATGTTCGAGCCGCACGAGATCAGGTAATTGCACTGTGGCGTGTCGGCGGCGACGATGAAGGCGCGGTGCCAGAACTCGCCGTACAGATGCTCGGAGTGGTAGCACTTGACGCCCTGGCCCGAGCCGAAGCCCATGTCCACCGGGCCCCAGGCCGACAGGAAGGCCGGGAAGGTGCCCATGTACGACTGCGGCGTGCCGCCGCCGCCGAAGCTCGCCGCCAGGCGCGGGTAACCCGACGCATCGGTGAGCCCCTCGGCGCGGATGCGCAGCAGCCTCTCGGCGATCAGCGCGTAGGCCTCGTCCCACGAGATCTCGACGAAACCGGGGTCCTCATGGCGGCCCTTGTTCGGGTTGGTGCGCTTCATCGGCGCGAGCACCCGGTTCGGGTTGTAGGTCTTTTGCACCAGGCCGAAGGCCTTGACGCAGACCTTGCCGCCGCCCGGGTGCACCTGCGCGGCGCAGAAGTTGGGCTCGACCTCGGTGGCCACGCCGTGCTCGACCTTGACGGTCAGCAGGTCCGGGCCGGCCACGCACTGGTAGCAGTAGGTCGGGACGCGGCGCGTCGCCGGTGTCGCGGTCGATTCGGCGGCGGTCATGGCGCTGCGATCAGCCCGCCTTGACCAGCGCCGCGGCCTTCTGCGCCTTGGCCGTCAGGCGCTGTGCGGTCTTGGCGACGTCGACGATGAAGCGGCCGTGCCTGCCGCGGCAGATCGGCTCGACGCCGTCGCGCGCCTCGACCTCGAACACGACGGCGCGGCCGTTGACCTCGGCCACGCGCACCGTCAGCTCGACTTCCATGTCGAGCAGCGTCGCCGCGATGTGGTCGATCTCGACGCGCGTGCCCACCGAGTCCTCGCCCGCATCGAGGTGCGCGAGCAGCAGGTCGCGGCAGGCTATCTCGATGTCGCGCACGAGCATCGGCGTGGCGTACACGCGCGCGGCCTCGCCCATGAAATCGATGGTGCGATCGCGCGTCACGGTCAGGCGCGTCGTGCTCTGGACACCGGAAACGAGGGACGTCTTCATCGGGTTCTCCGTGGGGTTGCGGGGTCGATCGATCGCACGCAGCGGTTGCCGGTTCGACACGGCCCGGCGTGTTGCGCCGATGGCCTGTGGCGCGCGGGTGCGGCGTCATTCGTGATGTCGCCGAGTTCACGCGGGCATCTGTTTGAGCTATTCTTGCAGTCCAGTACCATAATTATTCTTGAGATGCATCAATGAAGGTCAGATCTGCTTCGACGAATGCGCCGCCACGGCGTCGGGTAAACCCGGCTGTGGCGGGCCCGGCCGCGAGCGCACCGGACGGCGCGACGGTGACGATCCGTGCCGCGCGCCGCACCGATCTGGACGCCGTCATCGCGCTCGACGCGATGGAGACGGGTCTGGCCAAGCGAGACTACTGGCGCTCGCTGTACCGGCGCTACGGCGCGGCCGCGGCGGCAGAGCGGCAGTTCCTGGTGGCCGTGCGCGGCGCCGAGGTGGTCGGCTTCGTCATCGGCGAGGTGCGCGACTG
>JBBIPS010000262.1:0-4830 GCA_037442725.1 Burkholderiales bacterium
ACGCCCTGCCGCCGGCGGCGGCCGTCGAACGCGCGGCCCGGTGCCCCCGGTCGACGCGTCGACGCTCGGCGAGGTAGGCTTGCTCATGCTTGCTCCTTCTTCAGGAACCGGTGGGTACCGCATCGGGGCTTGAAAGACGTCGGGTTCGGAAGTATTATGTGCGCATACACGTAAATAGTCAAGTGCGCGATTGTGCATGTGAATAGAAAAGAAAGGCAACGACACGGCATGGTCTCGACATCCAGGTCCTCTGCGTGCCCGCGCATGGAAGGCCTTCCGGGCGATGCGCTGGCCCAGGTGGCGGCGTACTTCCAGGCGCTGTCCGAGCCGATGCGGCTGCAGCTGCTGAACCTGCTGCGCCAGCAGCCGCGCAGCGTCGGCGAGCTCGCGCAGCTGTGCGGCTCGAGTTCGGCCAACATCTCGCGCCATCTCGCGCTGCTCACGCAGCACGGTGTGGTCGTGCGCGAGAGCCGCGGCAACAGCGCCTACTACAGCACCGCCGACCCCGCGGTCTATCAGCTCTGCGAACTGGTGTGCGGCAGCATTGCGCGTCGTCTCGAGCAGACGGCCAGCCAGCGCGAGGCGTTCGCCGTGCCGGCGACCCCGCGCGCAAGGCGCTAGCCAAGTCGATGCGCGAGCTGCGCCGGATGCCGCGACAATGCCCGGCGCAGGCGAGCCGGGCCTGGACATCGCCGGGCCGATGGCTGCGACGCGCCAGGCGCTCGGCAGCGCCGATGTGCGCATGACGGTGTGCTTCATGCGGCGGGATCGGCGGGCGCACCTGGCCACCGATGCCGCGCACGCGGGCGCGCCCGCCGCCGTGCTCGCACAGGCGCTGACGCTGCTCGGCAACGTGAGGTGAACGATGAGTGATGCCGCCGTGACCGTGCGCCTGACGCAGCGCCACGACTACCAGTTCGACAACGACTTCGGCGCGGCGCTGCCCGCGCTGGTCAGCGACGAGCCGGCGCCGCTCGGCCAGGGCGCGGGCCCGTCGCCGATGCAGCTGCTCGGCGCCGCGGTGGGCAACTGCCTGGCCGCGTCGCTGCTGTTCGCGCTGCGCAAGTACCGGCAGCAGCCAGGGTCCATCGGCTGCGAGGTGACGCTCGAGCAGGGCCGCAACGACCAGGGGCGGCTGCGCGTGCTGGGCATCGCCACGCGGCTGCAGCTGGGCGTGGCCGCGGGCGCCACCGCGCACCTCGACCGCGTGCTGGCGACCTTCGAGGACTTCTGCACCGTCACCGCCAGTGTGCGTGCGGCGATTCCGGTGCGGGTCGAGGTCTTCGACGCCGTCGGCACGAAACTGAAGTAGTTGTGCGAGCACTTGCGCCGGGCACCCTCGGTGCAGCGCGGCGAAGTGGCCACGGCGGTGCGGCGAGCGGCCACTGTCGGCCCCGCCGCAGGTGGCGCTTCCATACTACCCGGAAGGGCTATGGGGATCACCCGTTGCGGGAATAGACGCATTGCCGCCCGAGCGGCGCTAATGCACTATCGTGGCGCCATCGACGCCCAGGAGACAAGCATGAAGTTCGACAAGGAATTCGACGCCTCGGGTCTGGCCTGTCCGCTGCCGATCGTCAAGACCAAGAAGGCGCTCGCCGACATGGCCCCGGGCCAGGTGCTGCGCGTCGTGGCCACCGACCCCGGCTCGGTCTGCGACATGCAGGCGTTCGCCGAGCAGACCGGCAACGCGCTGCTCGGACAGGCCACCGAGAACAGGAAGTACGTCTTCTTCCTCAAGAAGGCCTGAGGCTGTCTGTCGAACATCACCGGGGGCACGAATGGCAACGAAGAAGATGGCGATCATCGCGACCAAGGGCGCGCTCGACATGGCGTACCCGCCGCTGATCCTGGCCTCCACCGCCGCGGCGCTGGGCTGGGAGGTGCAGGTCTTCTGCACTTTCTACGGCCTGCAGTTGCTGCGCAAGAAGCTCAAGGGAATCAAGATCAGCCCGCTCGCCAATCCGGCGATGCCGATGCCGGTGCCGATGCCGGTGCTGATCAAGATGATGCCGGGCATGGAATCGATGGCCTCGAAGATGATGAAGGCCAAGATGAAGAAGAAGGGGGTGGCTTCGCTCGAGGAGCTGCGCGACCTGTGCCTGGAGGCCGACGTCAAGTTCATCGCCTGCCAGATGACGGTGGACCTGTTCGACTACAAGAAGAGCGACTTCATCGAAGGCATCGAGTACGGCGGCGCCGCCACCTTCATGAAGTTCGCCGGCGAGGCGGACGTCTGCCTGTTCATCTGAACGCGCGTCCCGCAGGGTGGGTGGGCCCGATCGGCGGCCGCGCGCGCTCACCCCGAGGATGACCGCCCTCGTGATCCCGGAACCCGGCGCTCAGGCAGCGGCGCCCGCGCAGGCAGGCGCTCAGGTGCCGGATCCAGGTTGAACGGTTCGGGCCGACCATGAGTCGGCATGGAGGGGTCGCATGGACTTGGCCGGCAAGGTCGTCTGGGGCAGCTTCGTGCTCGCGTTCGTCTTCGGCGCGGTCGCCAACCGCAGCAACTTCTGCACCATGGGGGCGATCTCCGACATCGTCAACATGGGTCACTGGAGCCGCATGCGCATGTGGCTGCTGGCGGTGGCGGTGGCGATGCTGGCGAGCCAGGGACTCGACCTCGCCGGCGTGGTCGACCTCGGCAAGGCGGTGGTGCGGCGCCCGGTGCTGAACTGGCTGTCGCTCGCGTCCGGCGGCGTGTTGTTCGGCATCGGCATGTCGATCGCCGGCGGCTGCGCCAACAAGAACCTGGTGCGTCTGGGCGGCGGCAGCGTGCGCTCGCTGGTGGTGCTGGTGATCATGGCCATCAGCGCGTACATGACGCTCAAGGGCCTGTTCGGGCAGTGGCGTTCGAACTGGCTCGACCCGGTCTCGATCAACCTCGGCGCGGCGGGCTGGAAGGACCAGGGCCTGGGCAGCGCACTCGCGCACTTCATCGGGCTCGAACCGCGCCGCGCGCAGCTCGTCGCGACCGCGCTGGTGGCGCTGGTGCTGCTGGTGTTCGCGTTCATGGACCGGCGCTTCCGCGCCAATCCGCTGCAGGTCTTCGGTGGCCTCGTGATCGGCCTGGTCGTGGCCGCGGGCTGGTACGTCAGCGGCCACCTCGGCTACGGCGAGAACCCCGAGACGCTCGAGACGATCTTCCACGCCACCAACTCGCACGCCCTCGAGTCGCTCAGCTTCGTCGGGCCGATGGCGTACACGCTCGAGCTGCTGATGCTGTGGACCGACCAGTCGCTGCACATGAGCTTCGGCATCGCCGCCGTGCTCGGCGTGGTCGCCGGCTCGGCGGCGATGGCACTGGCCACGGGCACCTTCCGCTGGGAAGGCTTCGCCTCGCTCACCGACCTGCGCAACCAGCTGCTCGGCGCGCTGCTGATGGGGTTCGGCGGCGTGACCGCGCTCGGTTGCACCATCGGCCAGGGCCTGTCGGGCGTCTCGACGCTGGCCATCGGCTCGTTCATCGCCGTCGCCGGCATCGTCGGTGGTTCGGCAGCGATGCTGCGATTCACGCTCTGGCAGTCCGAGCGCGAGGATTGAGGTTCGGCGAGCGCCGCCTTGTGATGTATCAGTGCGTGGCCGCGGCGCGCGACTTTGCCAGTTCGGCCTCGAGCGCGTGCAGCCGGCTCTGCAGCGCCGCGATCTGGCCGTTGAGCGCGCCGACATTGACGAACACCTCGTTCTCCGCCGGCGCCGACAGCGCGCCGGCGTAGCCGAGCCATGACGGCTCGTAGACCACGACCTTGCTGAAGCCCAGATCGCGCAGCACCGCTGCGGTTTCGGAGGCGCGCACGCCGCTCTGGCAGTAGACGACCGTCTCCCTGGCCGGATCGAGCGCGGCGTAGAGCGCCTTCAGGTCGGCGGCCGGCTTGAGCGCCATGCCTTCCTTGTTCGCCACCTGCCGCGCCGCCAGCCTGGCGGCAGCGGCCGGGTCGCGCCAGTTGGCCTCGTAGGGGATGCTGATCGCGCCGGTGATGTGGCCGCCGCGGATGGCACGGACGTCGGCACCGGCAAACTCCCTCGGTGTGCGAACGTCGACGATCTGGGCGCCGCCGGCGCGAACGCGCTCGACGACGTCGGCGGTCCACAGCGTGCCCACACGCTCGGCGTGCAGCGTCAGCGCCAGCGCCGGCAGTCGCGTCGGTTGCGTGCTCATCGGCTTGCCGGCGGATTTCCAGTCGTCGATGCCACCGTGAAACACCCTGGCATGGCGGCCGCCGTAGTACTCGACCATGCGCGCGGCGAAGTAGGCCATCGGGTCACCCTTGCCGGTGTAGACGACGACCTCGCGCTGCAGGATGTCGATGCCGGCGTCGCCGAACAACTGCGCGGCCACCGCGGGCGGCGGCGGGTCTTCGCGCACCGGGTCGCGGAACAGCTCGCCGGCGGCGCCGAAGTTCACCGCACCGGCGATATGGCCCGCCGCGTAGTCGCGCTCGCTGCGCGCGTCCCAGACGATCGCGCCGTGCTGCAGTGCGCTTTCGACCGCCGTGGCATCGACGATCAGCGGTCCGGTGGCCGTCGCGGCCGGGGCGGTCTGGCAGGCCAGCGCCAGCAGTGCGGCGCCGAGCAGGTGGCGTGGGTTCGGTGTCCTGGGCATGGCGCCGGTCTCCTGTGGCGTGGGCATCGACGCGAGTGTCGGCGATCAAGTCGGCAGGTGGTGGCGTGGGGTCAGCCGCGGCAGACCGCCGCGGGCGCGGTGAGCAGCCGCTCGATCGCCGCGCCGCACCGCGTTGGGTCCTGCGCGTGCAGATCCAGTGCCCGGCGCGCCAGGCGCGAGAAGTGTTCGGCGCCGACGGCCGCCGCCCGGCGCAGCGCGCTTGCGCC
>JBBIPS010000263.1:0-4825 GCA_037442725.1 Burkholderiales bacterium
ACGCCAACGTCGCCCCGCGGACAGGGTGCGTCGCGGCCCCCGCCTACAATCGTGTGATGGCACTTTCCCCCGTACCCGAGCTCGTCGCCGAGCTGGCCGCTGGCCGCATGGTGATCCTGGTTGACGAAGAAGACCGCGAGAACGAAGGCGACCTCGTGCTCGCGGCCGACCATGTCAGCCCCGAAACGATCAACTTCATGGCCAAGCATGGCCGCGGCCTGATCTGCCTGACGCTGACCCGCGAGCGCTGCGAGAAGCTGCAGCTGCAACCCATGGCCGTGCGCAACGGCACCGTGCATGGCACCGCCTTCACCGTCTCGATCGAGGCCGCCGAAGGCGTGACCACCGGCATCAGCGCCGCCGACCGCGCCCGCACCGTGCAGGCCGCCGTGGCACGCGACGCGGTGCCGGCCGACCTGGTGCAGCCCGGCCACATCTTCCCGCTGCAGGCCCAGGACGGCGGCGTGCTGATGCGCGCCGGCCATACCGAGGCCGGCTGCGACCTGGCGGCGATGGCGGGCCTGACACCGGCGGCGGTGATCTGCGAGATCATGAACGACGACGGCACGATGGCGCGCCTGCCCGACC
Organism: Burkholderiales bacterium; assembly: GCA_037442725.1. GTDB lineage: Bacteria > Pseudomonadota > Gammaproteobacteria > Burkholderiales > Burkholderiaceae_C > Pseudaquabacterium. Next base: position 589 of record JBBIPS010000263.1, read on the forward strand.
TGCGCATCTTCGCGCGCGAGCACGGCCTCAAGATCGGCGCGATCGCCGACCTGATCGCGCTGCGCAGCCACAACGAGACGCTGATCGAGCGCGCCGGTGCGCGCGCGCTGGTGACGCCGCAGGGCGCCTTCGAGTGCGTCACCTACCGCGATCGATCAGGCGGCATCCACCTGGCGCTGCGGCACGGCCAGTGGGGCCCCGACGACGAGGTGCTGGTGCGGGTGCACGAGCCCTTCACCGCGCTCGACCTGCTCGACGTCGGCCCATCCGGCCACAGCTGGCCGCTGCCCCAGGCGCTGGCCGCGATCCAGGCCGCCGGCCAGGGCGTGGCGGTGCTGCTCAACTGCGGCCACGACGCGCAGACGCTGTTGCCGCAACTGCTGCAGGCCAGCATGGCGCCGGCGCCGCGAACGATGCAGATGGACCTGCGCACCTACGGTGTCGGCGCGCAGATCCTGCGCGACCTGGGCGTCAGGCACATGAAGCTGCTCGGCAGCCCGCGCCGCATGCCGAGCATGGTCGGCTACGGCCTCGAGGTCAGCAGCTTCGTCGCCGCCGGCACCGCGGCGCAGGGCGTCTGATGCAGGGCTCCGACCAGGGCAGCACGGACCGGCTCGACGGCGCCGGCCTCGAGATCGGCATCGCCCAGTCGCGCTTTAACGCCGACATCACCGACGCGCTGGCCGCGGCCTGCCGCGCCGAACTCGCCGTGCTGGGCATCGACGCCGGGCATATCGCCCACGTCAGCGTGCCCGGCGCGCTCGAACTCCCGGTCGTGCTCGAGGCGATGGCGCGCAGCGGCAGCTACGACGCATTGATCGCGCTGGGCTGCATCATCCGCGGCGAGACCTACCACTTCGAGCTGGTGGCCGACCAGAGCGGCGCCGGCGTGATGCGGGTGGCGCTCGACCACCGGATCCCGATCGCCAACGCGATCCTCACGGTCGAGAACCTGGCGCAGGCGCAGGCCCGCGCAGGCGACAAAGGGCGCGACGCCGCGCGCGTCGCGGTCGAGATGGCCAACCTGATGGACGACATCGCATGACGACACGCACCGCCCCGCCTGCCGTGCAGCGCCCGCGCTCGGCGCGCCGGCGCTCGCGCGAGCTGGCCTTGCAGGGCGTGTACGAGTGGCTGCTCGGCGGCGCCGACAGCGCGGCGATCGACGCCCACATGCGCGAGCACGACGGCTTCGGCCGCTGCGACCACGCGCACTTCGAGGCATTGCTCAACGGCTGCATCGAGCAGGCCGCCGCGCTCGATGCGGTGCTGGCGCGGCACGTCGACCGCAAGACCACCGAGCTGTCGCCGGTCGAGCACGGCGTGCTGCTGATCGGCAGCTACGAGCTGATGCACTGCCTGGACATCCCGTACCGGGTCGTGATCAACGAGGCGGTCGAGCTGGCCAAGTCGTTCGGCGGCACCGATGGCCACAAGTACGTCAACGGCGTGCTCGACCAGGCCGCCGCCGATCTGCGGCCGGACGAAGTCAAGGCCCGGCAAGCCGCACGCCAGGCCGCAGCGCAGACCGGTGCTCCAGGCACGGCGCCGCTCACCCGACAGGTCAGGTGAGCGGCGCATGAAGCTCGCGCGCCGGCTCGACCGCATCGAGCCGTTCTACGTCATGGAGTGCGCCAAGGCGGCCGCCGCGATCGGCGCCAGCGCCGAGTGCGACCCGGCGCGCGGCGGCGAGCGCATGCTCTACCTGAACATCGGCGAGCCCGACTTCACCGCGCCGCCGCGGGTGTGCGAGGCCGCCGAGCGCGCGATCCGCGACGGCCGCACGCACTACACCGACGCCACCGGACTGCCCGCGCTGCGCGAGGCCATCTCGCGCTGGTACGCCGAGCGCTTCGATGTCGACGTGGCGCCACAGCGCATCGTCGTCACCGCCGGCGCGTCGGCCGCGCTGCAACTGGCGTGCCTGGCACTGTTCGAGGCCGGCGACGAGGTGCTGATGCCCGACCCCGGCTACCCGTGCAACCGCCACTTCGTCGCCGCGGCCGGCGGCCTGGCGCGCCTGCTGCCCACCACCGCGGCGCAGCGCTTCCAGCTCGATGCCCGCGCGGTCGAGCAGGCCTGGGGGCCGGCCACGCGCGGCGTGCTGCTGGCCTCGCCGTCAAACCCCACCGGCACCTCGATCCACCCCGAAGAGATGCGGCGCATCGCCACCTTCGTGCGCGCGCGCGGCGGCGTCGCGATCGTCGACGAGATCTACCTCGGCCTCGGCTACGACGCGACCTTCGGCCACAGCGCGCTGGCGCTGGGCGACGCCCTCGGCGAAGGCGTCGTCTCGGTGAACAGCTTCTCGAAGTACTTCAGCATGACCGGCTGGCGGCTGGGCTGGCTGGTGCTGCCGCCGGCGCTGGTGGCACCGATCGAGCGGCTGGCGCAGAACCTCTACATCTGCCCGTCGACCCTCGCGCAGCACGCCGCGCTGGCCTGCTTCGAGCGCGACTCGATCGCCGAGTACGAACGCCGCCGCGACGAGTTCCGCGCGCGCCGCGACCACGTGCTGCCACGGCTCGAGCGGCTCGGCCTGCACGTCCCGGTGGCGCCCGACGGCGCCTTCTACGCCTGGGTCGACTGCAGCGCGCACAGCCGCGACAGCTGGGACTTCTGCTTCGACATGATGCGCCGCGCCCACGTCGCGCTGACGCCGGGGCGCGACTTCGGCCGCGCCGAACCCGAGCGCTGGCTGCGGCTGTCGTTCGCGAACTCGATGGCGCGCCTGGACGAGGCGCTCGCGCGGCTGGAGCGCGCGCTGTGATCGCCGGCACTGCGGCCGCGCCGTTCCGCCACGCCGTGCGCGTGTACTGGGAGGACACCGACGCCGGCGGCGTCGTCTTCTACGCCAACTACCTCAGGTTCTTCGAGCGCGCCCGCACCGAGTGGCTGCGCCGTCTCGGCCTGGGCCAGCAGCAGCTGCTGGCGCGCACCGGCACGCATTTCATCGTCACCGACACCGCCGTGCGCTACCTGCACCCGGCGCGGCTCGATGACCTGCTCGACATCACCGTGGCGCTGCGCCAGCCCGGCCGCGCCTCGCTGACGCTGGCGCAGCAGGCACTGCGCGGCGACGAGCTGCTGTGCACGGGCGAGATCCGCATCGCCTGCGTCGCAGCAGGAAGCTTCAGGCCGTGCCGCATTCCGAACCAGATCACCGACGTACTGACATGAGAACCCTGCACCCTCACGACCGATTGCCCGCCGACCCGCGATCCCGTGCCGTGGCGCACCCGGCGTGCGCCACGGCCGGGCGCCGGCGAGGTGCGGCATGACCCAGGACCTCGACATCGTCACGCTCGTGCTGCACGCCAGCTGGGTGGTGCAGTTCGTCATCGCCGGGCTGATGATCACCTCGCTGGCGAGCTGGACGGTGATCTTCGGCAAGTTGTTCGGCCTGCGCCGGCTGCGCCGCGCCAACGACGACTTCGAGCGCGAGTTCTGGTCGGGCACAAGCCTGAACGACCTGCATGCCGCGGTCGGCCACAAGAGCGCGACGGCGCCGATGGAGCGCATCTTCGCCAGCGGCATGCGCGAATTCCTCAAGCTGCGCGAGCGCCGGCAGGACACGCCGCAGCAGCTCGACGGCGCACGCCGCGCGATGCGCGCCAGCCTGCAGCGCGAACTCGACGCGATCGAGGGCAACGTCGGCTTCCTCGCTTCGGTGGGGTCGGTCAGCCCCTACGTCGGCCTGTTCGGCACCGTGTGGGGCATCATGCACGCCTTCGTCGGACTGGCCAATGTGCAACAGGTGACGCTGGCCACCGTCGCGCCCGGCATCGCCGAGTCGCTGGTGGCCACTGCCATCGGGCTGTTCGCGGCGATTCCTGCGGTGGTCGCGTACAACCGCTTCGCGCGCGAAATCGACCGCATCGCGATCCAGCTCGAGAGCTTCATCGAGGAGTTCTCGAACATCCTGCAGCGCAACGCGAGCGCGCCACCGGCGCCCGCGCGCTAGGCAGCCGCGATGCCCGCTGTCGCCCCGCGTGGCAACCGGCGCCGCCGCGCCGTCGCCGAGATGAACATGGTGCCGTTCATCGACGTGATGCTGGTGCTGCTGATCATCTTCATGGTCAGCGCACCGCTGATCACCACCGGGCTGGTCGAACTGCCCAGCGTCGGCAAGGCCGCACAGCGACCGCAGCACGTGGTCGAGGTGGTGGTCGGCGCCGACGAGCGGCTGCGCCTGCGCGTCGACGGCGGCACGCCGCAGGCCACGACGCTGGCGCTG
>JBBIPS010000264.1:0-4787 GCA_037442725.1 Burkholderiales bacterium
GCCCGAGGTCTGCACCTCGCGCCCGATGGCCCAGACGAACCCGGCGAGTTCGCGCGCCACGGCCACCACGGCCTTGGTCTTCATCACCCGGCGCGCCACCAGGCGACGGAACTTGGCGTTCAGGCGCAACTGTGCTTTCCACGCGATGTCGGTGACCTCCTTGGGCAACTGGTCCTGTCGCGTGGCGATGATCGGGCTCACCCTCGGGCTGTGCGGGTCGTGCCAGGCGACTTCGACCAGCATGCGCCGGGCCACGGAGTTGCCCGCCTTGGTGATGCTGCCCTGATGCCGCTTCGGACCCGAGGAGTGCTCGCCCGGCACCAGGCCGACGTAGGCCATGAGCTGCCTCGGGTTGTCGAATCGCAGGAAGTCCTGCAGCTCGGCCACCAGCGTCATGGAGGCGATCGACTGCACCCCGCGCAGGGCCTGCAGCGCCTGCACCAGCGGCTTCAAGCTCCACTCGGGCAGCGTGTCGCGCAGGGCCTGCTCCAGCCGCCCGATGCGAGCGCCCGCCTCGGTGATCGAGTGCAGGTACTCCTGCAAGCCGATCTGCTGCGCGGCGTGATTCATCTTCAGCGTGGCCAGCCAGCGCAGGTGGGCGGCGCTCCAGCGGGTCTTGCCCGCGTAGGGCACGCCGTTGCGCAGCAGCAGCGCCTTGAGGCGGTGGCGCGCGTTGCGCTGCTCGCGCACGGCGTCCTCGCGGGCGCGCACCAGGTCGCGCACGACCTCGTCGGCCGCACCGGGCACACGCACGGCGGTGAGGTCGTGCAGCCTGCCGTGGCTGATGTGGAAGAAGGCCGGGATGGCGCCGCGCAAGTCCAGCAGGGCGTGCAGCTTGAGGGCCGCCTTGGTCGAGCGAAACGGTGCCCAGTCGAACAGGCTCAGGCACAGGTCGATCGTGCTGGAGCCCAGCGCATAGACGGTGTTGTCCAGCTCCACGCCCAGCGGCCCGCTCGCGTAGACCTTGAGTGCACGGCGAATCAGCAAGGCCGCGAGGTCCGACCAGATACGCCAGTCGCGCGATTCGTTGGCATCGCCCAGCGTGGAGCGCTTGAAACCCGAGCGAAAGCCCATCGCATACAGCTTGCCCGCATTGGCCGACCGGCTGCCTGCCGAGGCAGCGGAGGCGTTGATCGAACTGGCCACAGGCGGCACGCCGCGCCGGCCGCAAACTGCGCCGGCCGGTGCAGACCCGTTTGCCCACCCGGACGCTCAGCGCCGTTTCCGCGTGATGCAGGACGTGGAGGAGCTCGAGCGCGCGCTCGAGTTTCCGTGGGATCAGTGGATGGTGTTTCTGCACCCGGCTCAGCGAAAGTGGGTGGAACGCGACCACGGCGGGCCGGCTCGGGTGTCGGGGTCGGCCGGCACTGGAAAGACCATCGTCGCACTGCATCGCGCTGTTCACCTGGCGCGCAGCAACGAGAGCGCACGCGTGCTGCTGACCACCTTCTCACCCGCATTGGCGCACGCGCTGCACACGCGGCTGCGTCGGCTGGTGGGCCGCACGCCACTGCTGGCCGAGCGCATCGACGTGGTGTCCCTGGATGAACTCGGCGAGCGACTCTTCAAGTTCGCCGTCGGCAAGCCAGCGCTGGCGGATGACGAGACCGTCCGGCGCTACCTCCGGCAGGCGGCGGCTGCGGTCTCCGCCGGCGCGAACGCAGGCGCGCCGGGACTGCCGGCCGGGCTCGGCGCGAGCTTCTGGTGGAGCGAGTGGGTCGAGGTCGTCGATCCCTGGCAGATCGCCAGCGTCGAGGGGTATCGCGACTTCAAGCGCCTGGGGCGCAAGACCCGGCTGTCTGATGGACAACGCAACGCGGCCTGGCAGGTCTTTGGCCGCGTCCGCGATCGCCTGCTGGCCGAGAACCGCCTGACGCGGGCTGCACTGTTCACGCGGTTGGCCCAGCGCTATGCCGGCGGGGCCAAGCGGCCCTACGAGCACGTGGTGGTGGACGAGGCGCAGGACATCAGCGCGCCGCAGCTTCGCTTTCTGTCGGCGCTGGGTGGGCAGCAGCGCAACGCGCTGTTCTTCGCTGGCGACCTCGGGCAGCGCATCTTCCAGCTGCCGTTCTCCTGGAAGTCGCTCGGCGTGGAAGTGCGCGGCCGGTCGCGCACGCTGCACGTCAACTACCGCACCTCGCACCAGATTCGCATGCAGGCCGATCGCCTGCTCGGCGCGGAGCTGGCTGACGTCGACGGCAACATTGAAGATCGCCATGGCACGGTATCCGTCTTCAACGGTCCGGCGCCCGTGGTGCGCACGGCTGCCTCGATCGAAGCGGAAGCCCAGGCCGTGGCGGCATGGCTCGAGGAGTGCGTCCAGCAAGGCCTGCGGGCCGGCGAGATGGCCGTGTTCGTGCGGTCCGATGCTGAGCTGGACCGTGCAAGGCACGCGGTCACCCTCGCCGGGTTGGCGCATCATTTGCTGGACGAGCATGTCGAAACCGAAGGCGACGGCGTTTCGATTGGCACGATGCACCTGGCGAAGGGCCTGGAGTTCCGTTGCGTTGCCGTCATCGCCTGCGACGATGAAGTGGTGCCGTTGCAGCGACGCATCGACAGCGTTGCCGACGAGGCCGACCTGAAGGAGGGGTACGACACGGAGCCACACCTGCTCTACGTCGCGTGCACGCGGGCCAGGGATCGGTTGCTTGTTTCGGGCGTCGAGCCGGTGTCGGAGTTCCTGAGCGACCTGTCGTGATCGCGGAGAGCGGGGCTTCGTGAGGTTGGCTGGCGGCCGCGGCATCGTTGTCAGCCGGTCCGCGCCAGCGCGAGCGAGGTCGTTGACGCGGGGTTCGACGAGCTGGCCCGGCCGGCGCACGCCGGGCGGCTGACGGCCCGGCGTCGTCGGCCGGCGCGCACGGGGTAACCCCGCCTTTCGCGGCCGACGTGCACTTCTAGAATCTGCCGCTCACTCCCTGGAGTTTCTTGCGATGCCTTCCTCTCGACGCAGCGCCAGCCACGGCGGGGCCGACGGGGCTGCTGCCGGCAGCCCGCGCATCCTCAAGAAATATCCGAACCGGCGCCTGTACGACACGCGCACCAGCAGCTACATCACGCTGGCCGATGTCAGGCAGATGGTGCTCGACGGCGAGGCCTTCGAGGTGCGCGAGGCCAAGTCGGGCGAGGACCTGACGCGCAGCATCCTGCTGCAGATCATCCTCGAGGCCGAGACCGGCGGCATGCCGATGTTCAGCACCCAGATGCTGTCGCAGATCATCCGCTTCTACGGCCATGCGATGCAGGGCATGATGGGCACCTACCTCGAGAAGAACCTGCAGGCTTTCGTCGACCTGCAGGCGCGCTTCGCCGAACAGGCCAAGGGCCTGGCCGACCCCAAGACCTTCACGCCCGAGAACTGGGCCCAGTTGATGAGCGGCCAGGCGCCGCTGATGCAGGGCCTGATGGGCAACTATCTCGAACAGAGCAGGGACCTGTTCCTGAAGATGCAGGAGCAGATGCAGGCGGGTGCGATGTTCCCCGGCATGCCGGGCTTCACCGGCAAGCGCTGAAAGCACGGCGGCGCGCCTGACCGCGCCACCGCCTCGGCGAGCAAGGTCGCCGACAATCGCTGCATGCAAGACACCCAGACCGCCGCGCCCACGATCGGCTTCGTCTCGCTCGGCTGCCCGAAGGCGCTGACCGACTCCGAGCTGATCCTGACGCGGCTGAGCGCCGAGGGCTACGCGACCCGCAAGACCTTTGCCGGCGCCGACCTGGTGATCGTCAACACCTGTGGCTTCATCGACGACGCCGTCAAGGAAAGCCTCGACACCATCGGTGAGGCGCTGGCCGAGAACGGCCGCGTCATCGTCACCGGCTGCCTGGGTGCGCGCAGCGACGCCGACGGCGCCAACCTGGTGCGCGGCGTGCACCCCAGCGTGCTCGCCGTCACCGGCCCGCACGCGACGCAGGAGGTGATGGACGCCGTGCACCGGCATGTGCCCAGGCCGCACGATCCGTTCGTCGATCTGGTCCCGGCCACCGGCATCAAGCTCACGCCGCGCCACTACGCCTATCTCAAGATCAGCGAGGGCTGCAACCACCGCTGCACCTTCTGCATCATCCCGGGCATGCGCGGCGACCTGGTGTCGCGGCCGGTGGGCGATGTGCTGGCCGAGGCGCGCGCGCTGTTCGCCGCCGGCGTCAGGGAGTTGCTCGTCGTCAGCCAGGACACCAGCGCCTACGGCGTCGACGTCAGGTACCGCACCGGCTTCTTCGACGGCCGGCCGGTGCGCACGCGGCTGTTCGAGCTGTGCGAGGTGCTCGCCGCGCTGGCCGCCGAGCACGGCGCCTGGGTGCGGCTGCACTATGTCTACCCTTACCCGGGGGTGGACGCGCTGCTGCCGCTGATGGCGTCGGGGCGCATCCTGCCGTATCTCGACGTGCCGTTCCAGCATTCGCACCCTGAGGTGCTCAAGCGCATGCAGCGCCCGGCCAGCGGCGAGCGCAACCTCGAGCGGCTGCTGCAGTGGCGCGCGGCGTGTCCCGACCTGGTCGTGCGCTCGACTTTCATCGCCGGCTTCCCGGGCGAGACCGAGGCCGAGTTCGAGCATCTGCTCGACTTCGTCCGCGCGGCGCAGATCGACCGTGCCGGCTGCTTCGCCTACTCGCCGGTGGCCGGCGCCGCCGCCAACGCGCTGTCCGGCGCGCTGCCGGCGGCGCTGCGCGAGGAGCGCCGTGCGCGCTTCATGGCGGTGGCCGAGGCCGTTTCGGTCGAGCGCCTGCGGCGCCGCGTCGGCGACACGCTGCAGGTGCTGGTCGACCACGCACCCGCGCTGGGACGC
>JBBIPS010000265.1:0-4782 GCA_037442725.1 Burkholderiales bacterium
ATGACCGTCGTGTCGGAGCTGCACCGGCCGCGCGGCATCGCTGCCGTCAGCGCCGTCGCCGCGCTGTGGCTGGCGTGGCGGCGCAGGCCTGCGCGCTCGCTGCTGCTGTTGGCGGCCGTGGCCGGCGGCGCAACGCTGAACCACCTGCTCAAGCACGCCTTCCTGCGGCCACGGCCGGGTGTCGACGCGGTGCTGGCGGCGAGCACCGACTACAGCTTCCCGAGCGGCCACGCGGCCAACGCCACGCTGCTGTACGGCGCGCTGGCGGCGCTCGTCGTCATCGGCGCGCGCTCGTCGCCGCTGCGCGCGGCCGCCGTGGCGGGTGCTGCGCTGGCGGTGCTGCTGGTCGGCGCCAGCCGGCTCGTGCTGAATGCGCACTACGCCAGCGACGTGCTGGCCGGTATCGCGGTCGGACTCGGCTGGCTGGCGTTGTGCCCGGTCGGCTGGTTGACGTGGCGCGACCGGGCGCGGTCGTGACGCCGATGCCCGGTGCGTGCGCACGGCACGGCGCGCTGCCCGGGATTGCAGCAGAGTGCGCGCCGATTGCGAATCGTCAACGCGCGCGCCGACGCAGCGACTACTCTCGTGCTGCGGTCGCCCCGACGGCGCAAGCCGGAAGGAAGCCGCGAGATGAGGCCCCTTCAGTGGGGAGATTCATGGTGTCACCGACACCATGCGGGATGAAGACATCCTCAGACCGGTGAGGCATGTGAGTGCCGGACCGGGGTCTTCACCAGGCCCGCCGCGCCGCAATGGCCGGCGGGCCTTCACTTCCGAGGCGCACGCCGGATTGCCGCCGATGATCCGCATCCGATCCCTGCGACGCGCGATCGCATTCGTGCTGATCGTCGCCGGCGCCGCGCTGATGCTGCTGTCGCCGTCGGTGCGGGCCGGGCTGGCGGCGTTCGTCCTCGGCGTCGTGCTCGAACTGGTGGGCCTGCTCGTCGACCGTCGCACTCCGCCGCAAGGCTGATGCCGATCCAGAACGCCGAGATTGCCGCGGTCCTCGGCGAGATCGCCGACCGGCTCGAGATCGAGGGTGCCAACCCGTTCCGCATCCGCGCCTACCGCAACGCCGCGCGCACGATCGGCACGCTCGGCCGCAGCGTGCAGGCGATGGTGGCACAGGGCGCCGACCTCGATGCGCTGCCCGGCATCGGGCCGGACCTCGCGGCCAAGATCGGCGAGATCGTCGCCACCGGCAGTTGCGCGCTGCTCGGCCGGCTGCGCAGGGCGTTGCCGCCGGCCATCACCGACTTGCTCGCGCTGCCCGGTCTGGGCCCGAAGCGCGTGCGCGCGCTGCACCACGAGCTCGGCGTCCAGAACGTCGAGGACCTGCTGCGTGCCGCCCGCGACGGGCGGGTGCAGGCCGTCCCCGGCTTCGGCGCGAAGCTGCAGCAGACGATCCTGGACGCCACCGCGTCGCCGCGGCACAAGGACCAGCGCGTGCTGCTCGGCGTCGCCGACCAGGCCGCCGAGCCGCTGCTGGCGCTGCTGTCTGCTGCGCCCGGCGTCGAACGCGCCGTGGCCGCCGGCAGTCTGCGGCGCCGCTGCGAGACGGTCGGCGACATCGACCTGCTCGCCTGTGCCAGCGACGACAGCCCGGTCATCGAGCGTTTCGTCCACGGCGAGGATGTGCGGCAGGTGCTGGCCGGCGGCCCGACCCGGGCCAGCGTCGTGCTGCGCAGCGGGCTGCAGGTCGACCTGCGCGTGCTGCCGGCGCGCAGTTTCGGCGCCGCCTGGCAGTACTTCACCGGGTCGAAGGCGCACAACATCGCGCTGCGCCGGCTGGCGCGCGAGCGCGGCCTGAAGATCAACGAGTACGGCGTGTTCAAGGGGCGCGCGCGCATCGCCGGCCAGACCGAGGCGTCGGTCTACGAAGCGGTCGGGCTGCGCTTCATCGAGCCTGAACTGCGCGAGGACCGCGGCGAGCTCGAGGCGGCGCGCCAGGACCGGCTGCCGCAGCTGGTGACGCTGGCCGACCTGCGCGGCGATCTGCACGCGCACACGCGCGACAGCGACGGCCACGACAGCCTCGAGGCGATGGCCGCCGCGGCGCGCGAGCGTGGCCTGGCCTATCTGGCGATCACCGAGCATTCGCGTCGCCTGGGCGTCGCGCACGGGCTCGATCCGGTGCGCCTGGCCCGGCAGATCGACCGCATCGACCGCCTCAACGAACGCGCGCCGGGCGTCACGCTGCTCAAGGGCATCGAGGTCGACATCCTCGACGACGGCGCGCTCGACCTGCCCGACTCGATCCTGCAGCGGCTCGACCTGGTCGTGGGCGCCGTGCACCACCGCTTCGACCTGCCGCGCGCCAGGCAGACCGAGCGCGTGCTGCGGGCGCTGGACAGCCGCCACTTCACGCTGCTCGCGCACCCGACCGGACGCCTGCTCGGCGAGCGCGCCGCGTGCGAGATCGACCTGCTGCGCGTGCTGCGCCAGGCCAGGCAGCGCGGCTGCTTCGTCGAGCTCGACGCGCAGCCGCAGCGGCTCGACCTGACCGACACCGCGTGCCAGATGGCCAAGGCCGAGGGCGTGCTGGTGGCCATCGATTCGGACGCGCACAGCGTGCTGCAGTTCGACCAGCTCGCCCTGGGCATCGGCCAGGCGCGCCGCGGCTGGCTCGAGGCGGGCGACGTGCTCAACACGCGCACGCTGGCCGAGCTGCGGCCGCTGCTGGCGCGGACGATGTGAACCGCGGCGCCGACGCGCCGGCTTCGACCTGCGTCGGGCCGCGGCGGCGACGCCTCGGGCGACGTTGACTGCACTCAACCGCACGCAGGCGCCGCGGGTACCCAATGTGGATCGGACGCGCGCGCCGAAGGAGCGCGCGAGTCCAGCGTCCGAAGTCCACCGTCATCACCAAGGAGTGCGCATGAACATCGCCTCGATCTGCAAGCGCCGCATCGTCACCATCGACAGCGCCGGCACGCTGGAGCAGGCGGCGGCATTGATGCGCGAGCATCACGTCGGCGCGCTCGTCGTCACCCGCCGGACCGACGAAGGGTTGCACGTGAACGGCGTCGTCACTGACCGCGACCTGGTGGTCGACGTGCTGGCGCGCGGCCTCGACGCGGCCGGCGTGCGCATCGGCGAGATCACGCACGGCGAGGTCGCCAGCGTCGCCGAGGACGACGACCTCGCCGCCGCCATCGCCGCGATGCACGAGCACGGCGTGCGCCGCCTGCTCGTCAGCGATGCCGAGCGGCGGCTCGTCGGCATCGTCTCGCTCGACGACCTGATGGCCGCCTGCGCGAGCGAGATCGACGGGCTGGCCAGGGCCATCCGCAGCGGCATCGACCGCGAGGTGGTCGAGGCCGCCGCCGCGCCGCCGCCCCTGCCGCTGCTGCGCATCCCGGCGATGGGCACCGCCGGCTGGGGCAAGGCGATCGCGTAGCGCGGCGCTGCCGGCGCAGCCCACGGCGCCGACGAACACCGGCGCCATCCGGGTCTGCCCACGGGCGTGGAGGGTCGGTTCATGAATGGCATCGTGCGCAAGGTCGTCACGACGCTGGCCGAGCGCGCCGGTGCGTCCTTCGCCGTCGTGCTGCCCGACGGAGCACGCCACCGTGCCGGCACGCGCGAGCCGGCCTTCACGATCGTCTTCCACACCGATGCGGCGCTGCTGGCGCTGACGACGCGCGGCCACATCGGGTTGCTCGAGTCGTACTTCGACGGCCAGGTCGACGTCGAGGGCGACCTCGCCGCGGCGTTCGCCGCCGGCATGGCGTCGGGCCTGGACGGTGGGTTCAACCCGCTCATCGATGCCGAGAACAACCTGCACGAGTGGCGCCACTCGAACCGCAGCCCGGCGCAGGCCAAGGCCAACGCGCGCGCGCACTACGGCTTGGGCGAGCCGTTCTACCGGCTCTGGCTCGACGAGCCGCTGAAGATGTACACCTGCGGCTACTGGCCCGAGGGCACGACCACGCTGGAGCAGGCGCAGCGCAACAAGATCGACCACGTCTGCCGCAAGTTGAGGCTTGCGCCGGGCGAGCGCGTCGTCGACATCGGCTGCGGCTTCGGCGGCTTCATGTTCCGCGCCGCCGAGAGCAGCGGCGTGCACGTCACCGGCATCAACACGACGACCGAGCAGGTGCACTGGCTGGGCGAGGAGATCGCGCGGCGCGGCCTGGGCGAGCGGCTGCGCGTGCGCGAGGCCGACTTCCGCGACGTCGACGCGCAGTACGACAAGGTGGTCTCGATCGGTGTGCTCGAGCACGCCGGGCGCGACCAGCTCGCCGAGGTGGTCAAGGCGCATGCCGACTGGCTGGCCCCCGGCGGGCTGGGCCTGCTGCACTTCATCGGCCACCTGGGCCGCCACGACACCGAACTCTTCATCCGCAAGCACGTGTTTCCGGGCGGCTGGATCCCGAGCCTGGCCGACACGCTGGTCGAGCTCGAGCGCTGTGGCCTCGAGGTGCTCGACGCCGAGAACCTGCGCCGCCACTATGCACTCACGCTCGACGCCTGGGCCGGGCGCTTCGAGCGCCGCTGGGGCGAGATCCACGCGCTCGATGCGCGGCGCTTCGACGAACGCTTCCGCCGCATCTGGCGCAGTTACCTGGTCGGCTGCGCCGAGCTGTTCCGCTCGCCGGCCGGCTACACCCACCTGTTCCAGATCGTCTTCAGCAAGGGCAATGTCACGCGGGCGAGCTACCCGATGAGCCGGGCGCATCTGTACCCGCCGCAGCGATGAACACAGTGCGCTCACTTCGCACGCCAGGCCGCGACAGCGGGCCTGCACCCTCGGAGCGGCCCGGCGCCGCCGCGGTCGCG
>JBBIPS010000266.1:0-4764 GCA_037442725.1 Burkholderiales bacterium
CCCGCCGCCGCGCCGGCCAGCGGCTGGCCGCGGCCCGACGCGCGACCGAACGCCGCAGCTTCCGCGCCGGGCCGCTGCAGCATGGCGTCGATCGAGATGCCCTGTTCGGCCAGCAGCGTGGTGATCTGCGACAGCACCCCGGTCTGGTCGGCGACCTGCAGGCGCAGGTAGAACGCGGTCACGACCTCGCCGATCGGCAGGATCGGCGTGTCGGCCAGCTCGTCGGGCTGGAACGCCAGGTGCGGCACCCGGTGGCCGGGGTCGGAGGTGTGCAGCCGCGTGATGTCGACCAGGTCGGCCACCACCGCCGAGGCGGTCGGCTCGGCGCCGGCACCCTTGCCGTAATACAGCGTCGTGCCCACCGCGTCGCCCTGCACCAGCACCGCGTTCATCGCGCCCTCGACGTTGGCGATCAGCCGCCGCGCCGGCACCAGCGTCGGGTGCACGCGCAGCTCGATGCCGCCGCCGGCGCGACCAGGCACGCCCGCCACCTCGTCGCGCTTCTTGGTGATGCCCAGCAGCTTGATGCGGTAGCCGAGCTGCTCGGCGTAACGGATGTCGGCACCCTGCAGTCCGGCGATGCCCTCGACGCAGGCCTTGTCGAACTGCACCGGGATGCCGAATGCGATCGCGCTCATCAGCGTGATCTTGTGCGCCGCGTCGATCCCTTCGATGTCGACGGTCGGATCGGCCTCGGCGTAGCCCAGCCGCTGCGCCTCCTTCAGCACGACGTCGAAGTCGAGCCCCTTGTCGCGCATCTCGGAGAGGATGAAGTTGGTGGTGCCGTTGATGATGCCGGCGATCCACTCGATCCGGTTCGCGGTCAGGCCCTCGCGCAGCGCCTTGATGATCGGGATGCCGCCGGCCACCGCCGCCTCGAAGGCGACCATCACGCCCTGTTCGCGCGCGGCCGCGAAGATCTCGGTACCGTGCAGCGCGAGCAGCGCCTTGTTGGCGGTCACCACATGCTTGCCGCGCCGTATCGCCTCCATCACCAGCGTGCGCGCGATGCCGGTGCCGCCGATCAGCTCGACGACGATGTCGATCGCCGGATCGGCGATCACCGCGCGCGCATCGGCCACCACCGCGGTGCCGGCGCCGACGATGGCGCGCGCGCGCTCGGTGTCGAGATCGGCCACCGTCGCGATCTCGATGCCGCGGCCGGCGCGGCGCCGGATCTCGGCCTGGTTGCGCGTCAGCACGTGGAAGGTGCCGGCGCCGACGGTGCCGATGCCGAGCAGGCCGACCCGGATGGACTTGACCTCGGCCTCGCGTCGCCGCGCGACATGGGACTTCACTGCAACACTGCGTGTTGTCATTGGGCGTGACGCTTGCGGTAGTGGCATAGGAAGCGGTCGATGCGGCCGATCGCTTCGGCGAGGTCGTCCGCGTTGGGCAGGAAGACGAGCCTGAAATGGTCCGGTCGCGGCCAGTTGAAGCCGCTGCCCTGGACGATCAGCACCTTCTCCTCGGCCAGCAGCTCGTAGGCGAACTGCTGGTCGTCGGCGATCGGGTACAGCTTCGGGTCGAGGCGCGGGAACATGTACAGCGCCGCCTTCGGCTTCACGACACTGACGCCCGGGATCTGCAACAGCAGGTCGTAGGCCAGGTCACGCTGGCGGCACAGCCGTCCGCCCGGCGCCACCAGATCCTTGATGCTCTGGTAGCCGCCGAGCGCGGTCTGGATCGCCAGTTGCCCCGGCGTGTTCGAGCACAGCCGCATCGAGGACAGGATGTTCAGCCCCTCGATGTAGTCGAGCGCGTGGCGCTTGTCGCCCGAGACGATCATCCAGCCGGCGCGGTAGCCGCACGAGCGGTAGTTCTTGCTCAGGCCGTTGAAGGTGAGGAACAGCACGTCGTCGGCGAGCGCAGCGATGCTGGTGTGGCTGTTGCCGTCGTAGAGCGTCTTGTCGTAGATCTCGTCGGCGAAGACGATGAGCTGGTGCGCCCGCGCGATCTCGACGATGCCGCGCAGCAGGCTCTCGGGGTAGAGCGCGCCGGTCGGGTTGTTCGGGTTGATGACGACGATGCCGCGCGTGGCCGGCGTGACCTTGGCGCGGATGTCGTCCAGGTCGGGGGTCCAGTCGGCGTGCTCGTCGCAGAGGTAGTGCACCGGGCGGCCGCCGGCGAGCGAGACCGACGCGGTCCACAACGGGTAGTCGGGCGCAGGCACCAGGATCTCGTCGCCGTCGTCGAGCAGCGCGTTCAGGCTCATCGTGATCAGCTCGGACGCGCCGTTGCCGAGGTAGACATCGTCGACGCCGACGCCGGCGATGTGCTTCTCCTGGCAGTAGTGCACCACCGACTTGCGCGGCGCGAACAGGCCCTTGCTGTCGGTGTAGCCGGCCGAATGCGGCAGGTTGCGGATCATGTCCTGCACGATCTCGTCGGGCGGCTCGAGGCCGAACACCGCCAGGTTGCCGATGTTGAGCTTGATGATCTTCTGGCCCTCGTCCTCCATCTGCCGTGCCTTGTCGAGCACCGGGCCACGGATGTCGTAGCAGACGCTGGCGAGCTTGCTGGACTTGGCGATCGGCTTCAACGACTGGGCTCCCTGCGGCGCGGCGCGCGGCATGCACCGTCTCCAAGCGGCGACGCGACGGACCGCGAAACTTATAATTTTATGCGCAAGGGTGGATCCTCCCGGGCGCACCGCCCGACCTGCTACCCGACCTGCCACCCGACCTCCTGCCCGCACCCGTACACGCGTGAAATTCCAGCTCGATCAACCCGACGGCACCAACGCCATCAGCCGGCATGACGACGGCCAGGTGTGGGTCGGCTCGACGCGCTACGCGCACAGTGTGCTGGTGCCCTGGACCGGCGCGGTCGTGCCGTGGGCGCCGGCGACGGTGCAGGACCTGACGCGCGCGCACTTCGACGCCGTGCTGGCGCTCGAGCCCGCGCTGGTGATCTTCGGCAGCGGCGCGCGCCAGCGCTTCGTCGCGCCGGCGCTGCTGCGTGCGCTGATCGATCGGCGCATCGGCGTCGAGACGATGGACACCGCCGCCGCCTGCCGCACCTTCAACGTGCTGGCCGGCGAGGGCCGACTGGTGGTGGCGGCGCTGCTGTTGCCGCGCCAGGCGACGGGCGCGGCCGGCAGCGCGACCTGAGGGCACCCCGGACCGAAGTCGCGTCGTTGGCTTGCGCGGCCGCCGACCCGCGAGTGCACGGGCGGGGTGATCGCGCCGGAACTTTATAATTGCTCGTTGCGCATCCAGTGCGCCCCACGTCTGACTTCCCAGTCCGCTCATGACGCCTGTACTCAACAAGAACCTGCCAGACTTCGAAGCACAAGCGACCAGCGGGGTGAAATTCACGCCACACGCTTTCGCCGGCCGCACCGTGGTGCTGTACTTCTATCCGAAGGACCACACGCCGGGCTGCACCACCGAGGCGATGCAGTTCCGCGACAAGCACAAGCAGTTCGTCAAGGCCGGCGCGGTGGTGTTCGGCGTCTCGCGCGACAACATGGCCTCGCACGAGAAGTTCCGCCAGAACCTCGAGCTGCCGTACGAGCTGATCGCCGACACCGAGGAGAAGCTCTGCCACATGTTCGGCGTGGTCAAGAACAAGATCATGTACGGCAAGAAGGTCAAGGGCATCGAGCGCAGCACCTTCCTGATCGACGGCGGCGGCATGCTGCGCGCCGAGTGGCGCGGCATCAAGGTCACAGGCCACGTCGACGATGTGCTCAAGGCGGTCAAGACGCTGAAGAAGTCCGGCTGAACCGGCCAGCCTCGCGGCGACGCAGCGGCCCTGTGCATAATCGATGCATGCCCGTGAGTCGCCCGACGCGCATCGCCTGAAGCAAGCCAAGCCGCACGATTGCCCGTGCGGCTTCTTGTTTTCTGCGATCCCACCGCCCCCATGCCGCTGCCCAAGCCACCCGCCACCAAGGCCGCCCTGCTCGTCGCCGCTGATTTCGAAGCCCGGGCCGCACCGCGCATCGACGGGCGCAGCCTGCCTTCGGGCGCCGAACCGGTGCCGGCGGCGCTGGCCTTGTTCGACGCTGCCGCGCAGCCGGTGGCACCGCTGAGTTCGTTGCCCAGGGCGCAGGCCCGGTGCCGCGCCCGGTCCGCCAAGCGACCCGCCGCAGCGCTGCCGGTGCCGGCGCCGACCCGCGCCGAACTGCCCAGACCGAGGCCGCGCAAGCCGCGCGGCGACGGGCCGCCCAAGCTGTTCGTGCTCGACACCAACGTGCTGATGCACGACCCGATGAGCCTGTTCCGCTTCGAGGAACACGACGTCTTCGTGCCGATGATCACCCTCGAGGAGCTCGACGCCAACAAGCGCGGCATGAGCGAGGTGGCACGCAACGCACGCCAGGTCAGCCGCGAGCTCGACGCGTTGGCCACCGACGCCACGCTCGACCCGAAGGCCGGCATCGCACTGGCCAAGACCGGCCACAAGGATGCCGGCGGCAAGCTGTTCTTCCAGACCACTCCACTGGCGATCGACCTGCCCGAGGGCCTGCCGCAAGGCAAGGCCGACAACCAGATCCTCGGGGTCGTGCGTTCGCTGCGCGATCAACAGCCCGGGCGCGAGGTGGTGCTGGTGTCCAAGGACATCAACATGCGCGTCAAGGCGCGCGCGCTCGGCCTGCCGGCGGAGGACTACTTCAACGACAAGGTGCTGGCCGACGGCGACCTGCTCTACACCGGCGTGCTGTGCCTGCCGGCCGAGTTCTGGGAGCGGCACGGCAAGACGATGGAGAGCTGGAGCCAGGGCGGCCAGACGTATTACCGCATCGCCGGGCCACTG
>JBBIPS010000267.1:0-4763 GCA_037442725.1 Burkholderiales bacterium
CGACACGTCGGGCAAGCGCGAGGCGCGCGGCGCCCGCGCCGACAACCCACTGCCGCCCGCGCCGCCAGCCGGGCGGACGCCGCACGGCGCGCAACTCGACTTCGCGCGCGACATGAGCTACGGCGACTACCTGCACCTCGACGAAGTGCTGGCGGCGCAGCATCCGCTGTCGCCCGACCACAACGAGATGCTCTTCATCGTCCAGCACCAGACCAGCGAGCTGTGGATGAAGCTGATGCTGCACGAGTTGCGCGACGCGCTGGCGGCAGTGGCCGCCGACGAACTCGCCGGCGCGTTCAAGATGCTGGCGCGCGTGTCGCGCATCATGGAGCAGCTGGTGCATGCCTGGGACGTGCTGGCGACGATGACGCCGCCCGAGTACAGCGCGATCCGTCCCTACCTCGGGCATTCGTCGGGGTTCCAGAGCTGGCAGTACCGCTGCATCGAGTTCATGCTCGGCAACAAGAACGCGGCGCTGCTCGCACCGCACGCGCACCACGAAGACCGCATGGCGCAGGTGCAGGCCGCCTTGCGCGCACCCTCGCTGTACGACGAGGCGCTGCGCCTGCTCGCGCGACGCGGCCTGGCGGTGCCGCAGAGCCACCTCGAGCGCGACTGGTGCGCGCCGTACGTCGCCAGCGACGAGGTCGAACAGGCCTGGCTGGCCGTCTACCGTGCGCCGCGGCAGCACTGGGACCTGTACCAGCTCGGCGAGGAGCTGACCGACCTCGAGGACGCCTTCCGCCTCTGGCGCTTCCGCCATGTGACCACCGTGCAGCGCATCATCGGCTTCAAGTCCGGCACCGGCGGCACCAGCGGCGTCGGCTACCTGCGCCGCATGCTCGACGTCGAGCTCTTCCCCGAGCTGTGGAAGCTGCGCACCGACCTGTGAACGCGCGCCTGCGGTCAGCCGAGCGGCACCGGGACGAACAGCCGCTCGCCTTCGCGCCAGACCAGCAGCGCCACGCTCCTGGGCTTGGCCTGCAGAACGCGGCGCAGATCGTCGACCGAGTCGACGGGACGGCCGTTGATCGCCATCACGACGTCGCCCTCGGCGAGGCCGGCGCGCGCGGCAGCGCCCTCGACGCCCTGCACCACCAGGCCGTGCTCGAGCTCGGCCTGCCTGCGCTCATCGCGCGTTAGCGGCCGCAACGCCAGGCCCAGCCGGCCCGGCTCGCTGCCCGGCTCCGCCGCGGCCCGGGCTCGCCCGTCGCCGGCGGCGCTGCCCAGCGTGACCTCGATCTCGCGCTCGGCATGGTCGCGCCAGATCTTCATGCGCACCTTCTGGCCCGGCCGGGCCAGGCCGATGCGGCTCGACAACGAACCGGCCTGCACCATCTTCTCGGCGTCGATCTGCAGGATCACGTCGCCCGGCTCGAGACCCGCCGCCGCCGCCGGGCTCTTCGGGTCGACCGCCGCCACCAGCGCGCCTTCGGGCTGCGCCAGGCCGAACGATTCGGCCAGGTTCTGGTTCAGGTCCTGCACCGAGACACCGAGCCGCGCATGCTGCGCCCGACCGGTGGCGACGATCTGGTCGCGCACATCGAGTGCCACGTCGACGGGGATGGCGAAGCTCACGCCCTGGAAGCCGCCGGTACGCGAGTAGATCTGCGAGTTGATGCCGACCACGTTGCCGGCGGCATCGAACAGCGGCCCGCCCGAGTTGCCCGGGTTCACCGCGGCGTCGGTCTGGATGAACGGCACGTAGGCGTCGCCGGGCAGCGAGCGGCCCTTGGCGCTGACGATGCCCGAGGTCGCGGTCTGCTCGAGGCCGTAGGGCGCACCGATGGCCAACACGTAGTCGCCGACCATCAGCGACCTGGGGTCGCCGATGCGCACCGTCGGCAGGCCCTTGGCGGCGATGCGCAGCACCGCGATGTCGGTGGCGGCATCGGAGCCCAGCACCTTGGCCGCGTACTCGCGTCGGTCGGCCAGCCGCACCGTCACCTCCTTGGCCTCGCGCACCACGTGCGCATTGGTCAGGATCAGGCCGTCAGTCGAGACGATGAAGCCCGAGCCCTGGCCCTTGAACGGCTGCTCGCTGGGCAGGCCCCGTCCACCTCGGCCGGGCAACCCGAAGAAGCGCAATAGCGGCTCATCCTGCAACGCCGCCGCGTCCTCGTTGGTCGTCTTGTGCAAGCCCTCGACGGTGACGCCGACCACCGCCGGGCCGAACTGCTGGACGATGGCACGGTAGTTCGGCGCCGTGCCGGGCGGCAGCGCCGGCAGCGGCGTCGCGGCAACGCTGGCCGCCGCCGCACTGGCCACCGGGGTCGCGGCGGCCCCGGGCTTGTCGTGCCTGAACCAGGGCAGATCGAGCGCGCCCGCAGTGGTCACGACGGCCAGGCCGCCGCCCAGCAGAGCCCAGACCAACGGCTTGATCACGTTGTGCTTGATAGCGCTGCGCATGCCTTTGCTCCTCGGGACACGGCCAGTTGCAATGGCCGCAGTGTCGACGCCACCGATGAACACCGCGTTAGCGCTGCGTTAAGCGAGCATGAAGCCTGCGGGGCCCGAGCCATCCCGCAGCGCCGCGCCCGGGCGAAACACGGCGCGCCGTTGCACGGCGCCGATGTCCCGGGTCAACGGCGGCCGCAGCCGCCGATCAGGTCCACAGCGCCAGGATGATCAGCGCCACCGCCAACGCCTGGAAGGCCACACGCATCGTCATCCACTGCTCGCTGGTGCGATGCGCGACCACGCCATTGCGCACCATCGCCGTGACGCCCAGCCCGAGCGACGCGACGACACACGACAGCGCGGCAACGATCAGAAAAGTCATCACGCTCATGATGCCTCCTGGCTGCAGCCGACGGCGCGAGCGGACCGCGCGTGCGCCCGTCGGCCGTTGCCACCGTTCGCGGTCCGCCCGGCCGCAGATTGACTCCGAACAGCGACGCAAACCTTGACCTGCCGCAATGCCGATCGACTCGAACGGCCGCCTGCACCCCGGGGCTTTCCCGGGCATCGATCCGGCTCGCATGACCACGGCGGCCGATGCGACCCCAGCCGGCGCTGCAGCGAACACACTGCGGCCGCGCGCCGTCGACCGGCGGGCCGGCGCGCCGGTCGGTCAGGTCGCGCCGCCGGTGCGCGCGGCCAGCACCCAGTCGCCGAGTTCCACCTTGAAGGGGTCGCCGCTGTCGCGCAGCGCCTGCACGACGGCGTCGCGGTCGGCCGGGTTGCGGTTCTGGCTCAGCTTCCACTTGCCGGTCAGCGTGTCGATCGGGATCTCGATGCGCACGATGGCGCGCAGCATCGAGTCGATGAAGTCGCCCGGAGCGTCGTCGATCGACCAGGGCCGGCGCAGGCCGGACTCGTGCAGTGCCGTCAAGCGCGTGACGACCTCACGCACCGCGGCCACGTCGTCGATCGCGTGCAGCCGGCCGCGCGCCTGGGCGACGACGTAGTTCCACGTCGGCACGACCTTGCCGGTCTCGGCCTTGCTCGGGTACCAGCCCGGGCTGACGTAGCCCTGCGGGCCCTGGAAGACGACCAGCACGGGTGCGGCCGCGGCGGCCGGGTCCACGGCCCCGCGCCAGAGCGGGTTGGCGCGCGCGACATGGCCGACCAGCGTGCCCAGCGGCGTCGGTCCGGGCTGCAGCAGGAACGGCACCGGGTCGGCGACGGGGCCGTCGGCAGCCGTGGTGATCAGCAGGCCGAGCGGCCGTTCGCGCAGCAGTGCATGCAGGACGTCGACGCGGGTTTCTTCGAAGTGCGATGGCAGGTACATGGTCGGGTCGTCAGTTGGATCGAGGCTCGCAGCGTAGCTCGGTGTGCACCGAGCTGGCGATGAAGCAGGCCTCGTGCGCCGCGTGGTGCAGCCGCGCGAGCTCGGATGCATCGGGTTGCAACGCGCCGCCGAAGCTCACCGCCGGGCGCAGTGTCACGACCGTCATCGCCATGCGACCCTGCGCGTTGCGCGCGAGCACGCCGAGCGCGTCGTCGCGGTAGTCGTCGACCACCCAGCCCGCCGCCGCGGCCAGGCTCAGGAACCACAGCATGTGGCAGCTCGACAGCGCGGCCACGAAGGCCTCCTCGGGGTCGACCGCGCCTACATCCGACAGCGGCGCCGGCACCGCATGCGGCGACGACGACGCCGGCACGCTGGCGCCACCGTCGAAGCGCCAGTCGTGGCGGCGCCGGTAGCGGTTGTCGGTGAACGGCTCGCCAGGCTGGCGTTGCCAGTGCACGCAGGCGGTGAACTCGGCCATCGGTGACCTCGGCGTGGAACATCCCGCCAGCGTAGCCGCAATCCCGGCATGACGACAGGCGATCAACCCGGTGCCGCGCTGGCCACGCCCGAGCCGTTCGAGCGGCGCTGAACCGCGGCCTGCGACGCGGCGCGCCGACGAGCGCCATCACTGCGGCCGCCGCATCGGGGCGGGTCAGGCCGACCTGAAGCCCAGCTCAACGCGCAGGCCGCCCAGCGGCGAGGTCTCCAGCCGCAGCGCCGCGCCATGGCGCTCGGCGATCGAACGCACGATCGCCAGGCCGAGACCGCTGCCGGTTTCCTTGGCCGCGCCGCTGCCGCGGACGAAGCGGTCGAGGACACGCTCGCGTTCGGCCTGCGGGATGCCCGCACCGCTGTCGTCCACGCGCAGCAGCACTGCGGCGCCCTCGGCTGCAGCGCCGCCTTGGCGCGCAAGGGTCGACGCCGGCGGCGATCCGCAGGGCACGGACGATGGCGCCGCGCCGACCACGCTCACCCGCACGCGTCCGCCCGCGGGCGTGTAGCGCAACGCGTTGTCGACCAGGTTGCG
>JBBIPS010000268.1:0-4763 GCA_037442725.1 Burkholderiales bacterium
GGCATGGCCCCGCGCCGCGCGGCCCGCGTCGGTCAGCTCGGCGCAGCGGCCGACCTTGCGGATCAATGCGCGGCCGAGCCGGTCCTCGCGCAGCCTGACCTGTCCCGACCCGGTCTGCGGCGAAAATATGCCATTGCGCGCCGGCACGCACGATGCCGCCCGCCTTGGCGGCGGCCCGACAGGACTGCAAGTGCCTGAAGTTCGTCGCAGGCCGCCGACGGTGCGGAGTTCTCGAAGTGACATCGGCCGAAATTCGAATTTGCGCTCAACCCCGGCCTGCCTGACAGTCCGCCCCTTCCGCCACTGGCATCGACCCACCATGGAACATCTGCTCGACCCGAATCTCTGGATCGCCTTCGCGATGCTGACCGCGCTCGAGATCGTGCTCGGCATCGACAACATCATCTTCATCTCGATCCTGGTCGGCCGTCTGCCGGCGCAGCAGCGCGACCAGGCACGCCGGCTCGGCCTGGGATTCGCGATGCTGACCCGGCTGCTGCTGCTGGTGTCGCTGAGCTGGGTGATGGGCCTGACCGCCGACCTGTTCATCGTCTTCGGCCAGGCCATCAGCGGTCGCGACCTCGTGCTGCTGCTCGGAGGCGTCTTCCTGCTGTACAAGGCGTCGCACGAGATCTTCATCGAGGTCGAGGCCAAGGAGCAGGACAACCCCGACCACGCGGCCCTGGCGCCGGCGATGGCGCGCCGGGGGCTGTTCTGGGGCGTGATCGGCCAGATCGCGATCCTCGACATCGTCTTCTCGCTCGACTCGGTGATCACGGCGGTGGGCATGGTCGACCAGCTCGGCGTGATGATCGCGGCCGTCGTCGCCGCGGTCGGCGTGATGCTGACCGCAGCCAGGCCGATCGGCGACTTCGTCGACCGGCATCCGTCGATCAAGGTGCTGGCGCTGGCGTTCCTGGTCATGGTCGGCATGGCACTCACCGCCGAGGCCTTCGACATCCACGTGCCCAAGGGCTACCTCTACGCGTCGATGGCGTTTTCGCTGCTCGTCGAGGCGCTCAACATCCGATCGCGCCGCAAGCGACTGGCGCGATCAGCGTGAAACGATGGCAGCGACGATGCGGCCCATGCCGCGCAGCGCTCGATTTCGCGCGTGGTGAGCTCGGCATCGGCGCGACGTGTCGATGCGGCAACTTCCGCCCGCCTCGGGACCGTCCGCCCTTGCCCGGCATCGCTCGATCATCTGCCGCGAAGGAGCCGAGCCTGCGGCGAACCGGCACCGACACCTTGCGGTCGGGCGACCGGGGTCGATCGGCCGCGCAGCGCAACCGCGTGCCGCGCTGCGGGGACCGGCCGCCCGCAGCGCCGACGCTGCGACCTCGAGCGCGTGCAGGACGCAGCGCAGACCCGCTCCATCCGTGTGCCACCCCGGGCGCCTACCCGAGCCTGTGCGACGTGTTCGCGTCCTGGCAGTTGCCGCCCGCAGTCCCGGCCGGCCGGGACCTTACTTGCCGATCGTCATCCACTGCACCTCGAGCCAGTTGTCGGCACGATGCACCGCGCCGACGCTGGCGCGCGCGGCCCACGGGATCATCTGGCGGTGCAGCGGCAGCGTGTGCACCTTGTCCTTGTATTCGCGCAGCGCGGCCTTGATGGTCTGCTCGCGCCGGACCGGGTCGGCCTCGCTGCTCGACGCCGCGGCCAGCGCGTCGAACTTGTCGTTCCTCGAGTTGCCGTAGTTGTAAAAGCCGATGCCCTTGTCGCCGCGGTTGCGCAGCACCGGCGTCAGCGTCGTCTCGGCATCGGTCACGGCGCCGCCCCAGCCCAGCATGTACAGACTGGTGTCGAGCTTCTCGAGCTTCGGGAAATAGGTTGCACGCGGCATTGCGTTGACCCTGACCTTGACCTTCAACTGCGCCCACATCGAGGCCAGCGCGATGCAGATCTCCTCGTCGTTGATGTAGCGGTTGTTCGGGCAGTCCAGGGTGACCTCGAAACCGTCGGGGTAACCGGCGTCGGCCATCGCCTTGCGCGCAGCGGCCAGGTCGTAGGCCAGGCGGCTCTCGATCTGCGCATCGTTGTACGCGCCCAGCGGTGACGGCGTCAGGCCGCCGGTCGGTGCGGCCAGGCCGTTCATCAGCTTGGTCCTCATGGTCTCGATGTCGATCGCCTGGTACAGCGCGCGGCGCACGCGCACGTCCTTGAACGGGTTCCTGCCCTTGACGCTCGAGTACAGCAGTTCGTCGCGGCCCTGGTCCATGCCGATGAAGACGATGCGGTTCTCGGGGCCGTCGATGATCCTGACGCCCGGCGTGCTGCGCAGCCGCGGCACGTCGCGCGGCGCCGGGTCGAGCACCAGGTCGATCTCGCCCGAGACCAGCGCGGCCAGCCGGGTCGCATCGTTCGAGATCTGCGTGTAGACGATCTCCTGCACGTTGCCCTCGTATCTGCCCCACCAGTGCGGATTGCGCTTGTAGACGGTTTTGATGCCGGGGGCTCGGCTGACCAGCATGTAGGGCCCGGTGCCGTTGGCGTGCAGCGCGGCGTAGGTCTCCTCCCGGTTCTTGAAGTCGAGCGGCCTGACGACCCGGTGCGCCTCCGACCACGACTTGCTCATCATCCACAGCGCGTCGAGGTGCTGCAGGAAGATCGGGTTCACCGCCTTCAGGCGGAACTCGACCGTCGAGTCGTCGATCTTCACCGGCTCGCCGACGGCGCTGGCGTAGTTGTTGATCTGCGAAGTCGGCTCCTGGCCGCGCTTGATCGAGAACACGACGTCGTCCGCGCTGAAGGTCTCGCCGTCGTGGAACCTGACCCCGGTGCGCAGCTTGAAGCGCCATACCAGCGGCGAGACCTGCTGCCAGCTCGTCGCGAGCGAGGGCACGATGTTCAGCTGCTTGTCACGCGCGACCAGGCGCTCGTAGACCTGACCGTTCATCATGTTGGTCATCGACTCGTTCTGCGAGTGCGGGTCCATCGTCTGCGGATCGCCCTGGCTGGCCCAGCGCAGCGTCTGCGCCGGAGCCGCTCCGGTGGCGACGAGGGCGGCGAGCAGCAGCCCGGTGTGGAAGCGTTGGATCATGGGCAGGCCGGCACGGAAAGTCGCGGATCGCGGCAGTGTAGACACGCATCCGGCCCAGCCGAGCGCGGGAAATCCCGCCACACGGTGCTCCGGTGCGCGGCCCCCGGGGTCCGGCGGCCGCAAGGCGCGGCGCGCCGGCGCAGGCACAGGCACAGGCTGGCGCTTGCGTCGCGCCAGCCGCCAGCGGCCGGACTCAGGCGGCGGCGTAGCCCTCTTCGGCCAGCGCCGCGGTGAAGCGCTCTGCGGGCAGCGTCGATTCGATCTGCACCTGGTGCGTCGGCAGGTCGATCTGCAGCTTGGCATCGGCGTCCAGGCGCTGCACCGTCTCGGTCACCGTGCGCACGCAGTGTCCGCAGGTCATCGTCGGCAGGGTCAGTTCGATCATCGCGGGGCTCCCGGCAGTGGCAATGGACACAGTATCGGCCTTGCCATTGCGGCAAGGTCAAGCACGGCCACCATCCGGGTCGGCAACTGCGGCCACCGCAACGGGCGCCCGGCGCAGCATCGGGGGCCGCACCGGGCGGCTCGCGCGGGGGCCGATCCGAGACCGGGGCGCGCGCCGTGGGCGCACCGCCGGGACATCAGCGCGCGCCGCCGCTCAGCGCGTCGCCGGCCCACAGCGCGTCGAGCTGCGGAAATTGCCAGCGTCCCGGCGCTTCGCGGTCGACGATGCGGTCGACGCAGCCGCTGCGCGCCAGATCGATCGTCTGCGCCGCGATCGGCATCGACTTGCGGGTCGAGAAGAAGGCCTTGACGATCGGCGCCGTCAGCGCGCCCGGGTTCTGCTCGGTGACCACGGCCAGCCTGCCCGACTCGAGCCGTACCAGCGATCCGACCGGATAGATGCCCAGGCTCTTGACGAAGGCGCCGAATATCGCCGCGTCGAAGTGACCCTGCCACGTCGCCATGCGCGCGATCGCCTCGGCCGGGTCCCAGCCGGACTTGTACGGCCGGTTCGACGTGATCGCGTCGTAGACGTCGCACACCGCACCCATGCGCGCCTGCCGGGTCAGCGCCTCGCCCGACAGGCCGTGCGGGTAGCCCGCACCGTCGATGCGCTCGTGGTGGTGCAGGCAGACCTCGAGCGCCGTTGCCGGCGCGCCCCGGCCTTCCAGCAGCAGCTCGTGCCCGCGCACCGGGTGGCCGCGCATCACGCCGAACTCCTGCTCGGTCAGCTTGCCCGGCTTGTTCAGGATGTCCAGCGGCATCAGCGCCTTGCCCAGGTCATGCAGCAGGCCGGCCAGGCCCACCTCGCGGCAGGCCGCGTCGTCGAGGTCGAGCTGGCGCCCCAGCGCGACCATCAGCGCGCACACCGCCACCGAGTGCATGTAGGTGTAGTCGTCGCGCGTCTTCAGCCGCGCCAGGCTGACCAGCGCGCCCGGGTTGCGGTAGACCGAGCGCGCGATGTCGTCGACCAGCGGCAGGCAGTGCTCGGCGTCGAGCGCCTTGCCGAGCCGGGCCTCGGCGAACATCGACGTCACCGCGTCGCGCGAGCGGTTGCACAGCGCCGCAGCGTGCTGCAGCTCGGCGGCCATCGACCGCGTCTGGGCCGGCGGGGACTGCGTGGAAGTCCTCAACCTGGTCTCGGGCCAGTACCAGCACGTGGCGCTGGGTACCCATGCCAACAAGCAGGGCCGGGTCATCGGGCACAACCTGGCCGGCTCCTACGCCACGTTTCCCGGGGTGGTCGGCACCGCGGTCAGCAAGGTCTGTCACCTGG
>JBBIPS010000269.1:0-4761 GCA_037442725.1 Burkholderiales bacterium
GTGTCGGGTCGGCGCTGGCGGCCGTGGGCTGGTGCGGCGATGCCTGCGGCGGCGGCAGCTCGACCCAGGCAGGCGCCGGCACTGCCGCAGCGACCTGCGCCGGGGCGAGCACGACGCGCAGGTCGGGCACCTCGACCCGCCGTTCCCACCAGGGCAGGCCCAGGCCCGGCAGTCCGGGTTCCTGGCCGCCGAAAGTCAGGCTCAGCAGCAGCGCATGGGCCAGCAGCGACAGCAGGAGCGCGAGCCTGAGCCGCATGCGTTCTGCGGTCGCGGCTGTCACCCTGGCGCCGGAGGCCCTGCCGCCACTGACGAACCCGACGTTCGCAGCTGGCCCGGCTGGCGGCGTCCGGGCGTCGCCGGGGTCTATCGAGTCCATGCCTGCTCCGCCGTCACGGCTCGGGCAGCGCCGTCGGCTCGGGGCGGGTGGGACGGGCCCGGCCGCAGGTCGACCCGGCAGGTCTGCCGACCCTGGCCCGGCCGCTGCCGGGTATGCGCGCGCATGAACCGCATCGTGTCGATTGTCTTATCCACGCCCGCCGACCCGGGGCGTTGTTTCTCACGCTTCCGATCGAAGCGTCGACGTCGCGCGCCGACCCTTCGCGCGTCGAACGCGGGTCGGCACGTGATGCGAACCCGAGTTGCGCCGCGGCGCCTGAAGCCGCACCCTCGATGTGAGGGCGCGCTCATCGGCGTGGGATCATTGGTCGGGCCGATGCGCGGTGGCAATGCCTTGGCCAAGGTCGGCCTCGACCCGACGCCGGCGCACCTCGAGCAGTCGCCCGACCCATGCCGGCCCGCAGCGCACGGAGGCGTGGGCATCCGGGATTCGGTCGACGACGACGCCGAGCAGCCCGGTGATGGCATTGCCGATCGAGTGCTGGCTGATGTCACGATCAGCCTGCCGGCGTCGTTGCGGCAGACGAGCTGTCGGCGGGCAGGCTGCCAGCGGATCGCGGGCCCGAGCGCGCAGTCGAAGATCTCGCGGTACACCTCGCGCATCGAGGTCCGCAACAGGCTGTGCTGGCCACCGTCGGCGAGGTTCGGGTCGTCCGTTTCGGCCGGCGCGCCGTAGCGGCCGTCCGAGCGGGTTGAGGAGGGTCCTGGACCTGTGGTCGATGATCGAGCCGTCGAACTCGTTGCCGTGTCCCAGCGCCTTGCGGTACGGCAGCAGATCCTGCCGGTTGCGCAACAGGCCGTTGCTGCGGGTCGGGTCCTCGACGTTTTCGGTGCCGTCGAAGAACTCGTTGTGCCTCATCGCCTCGGGCAACGTCAGTGGGATCGGTCGGAACGGTGTCGGGATCTCGCGTGGTGCGCGTTGCATCGTGTCGTTCGTCCTGGATCGCCAGCCCCACGACCAGACGACCGGCCGCCCCCGAGTTGGCTTGCCGCCTCGGGGGACGCACGACGAGCCGTGCCGACCCGGGCGCCCTTCAGCCCCTCAGTCGGCGACCGCGGACCGGTAGGCGTGCCAGGACGCGTGCCCCAGCACCGGGCCGGCCACCAGCAGTCCGGTGAACCACGGCAGCATCGCCAGCACGACGATGACGGTGATCAGCACGCCCCAGGCGAGCATCACGACGGGTTGCGTCAGCACCAGGCGGACGCTGGTGATGCCGGCGCTGATGGCGTCGGTGTGGCGGTCGAGGATCATCGGCATCGAGATCACGCTGACGGCGAAGATCAGCGCGGCGAACAAGCCGCCGACGCTGACATAGGCGACGATGAACGCGAGGTTCGCGGGGTCGACGAGCGCCCGCAGCGAGCCCTTGAAGTCGGGCATGCCGTCGAAGCTGACGGCGAAGATGACCAGCGAGGCGCGACCCCACAGCATCTCGAGCACCAGCAGGACGAAGCCGAAGATCGCGAGCGTGCCGGTGCGCTGGTCCCAGGCCTGCAGCGAGTCGCCGAGGTCGGGCGCCTGGCCCTGCTCGAGCCTGCGGCTGGCCTGGTACATGCCCAGGCACAGGAAGGGCGCGGCGAGCAGGAAACCGGCCGACAGGGCCAGCACCCAGGCCGGCGCGTGCTCGAAGACGGTCATCAGCGCCCAGCCCATGGCCATGAAGCAGGCGCCATAGAACAGGCCGATGCCCGGGCAGCGGCGGAAGTCGCCCCAGCCCCGCGCCAGCCAGCGCAAGGGGTCGGCCAGCCCGAGCCGGCGCAACGGGATCGCCAGGGTCGAGGTCGGGGCGCTCGTTGCCGGGGCGCTCGCGCCTGGCGCATCGGCGGCGGGCGGGGGGCTGGGAGCGTCGTCGCGCGTCATGTGGTCGCGAGCGTAGCGGTGCAAGCCCGGCCGCGTCTACCCGGGGTGTCCCGGGCTGCCGGCCTGGGCGCGACCGGAGCGGCTGCCGGAGCCGGCGCTGCGCTTGCCCTCGCCCCGGCCCTGCCGCCAGCCGGTCAGGCAGCAGGCCGCGCCGTCACGCGCGCCGCACGCGCAGCAGCTCGTCGAGGATCAGGCACGCTGCGCCGAGCGTGATCGCGCCGTCGGCGAGGTTGAACGCGGGGAAGTAGCCGCCGGCGAACATCGGCGCCAGCAAGGACCCATGGAACTGCAGGAAGTCGACGACGTAGCCGTGCAGCAGGCGGTCGATCACGTTGCCCAGCGCCCCGCCCAGGATCATGCTGATGGCAAAGCTGAACAGGCGCTGGCCGGGGTGGCGCACGAGCAGCCAGACGATGAAGACCGAGGCCAGCGTACCCAGGCCGACGAAGAACCAGCGCTGCCAGCCGGCCGCGTCGGCCAGAAACGAGAACGCGGCACCGGTGTTGTGCGCCCGGACGACGTTGAAGTACGCGGTGACGCGGCGGCTGTCGCCGAGCTCGAAGTCGCCCAGGATCAGCGTCTTGGCGAACTGGTCGAGCACGATCACGACCAGCGCCAGCCCGAGCCAGAGTGCGAGCGGGGTGCGGGTGGGGGTCCTGGGGCGGGCCATCGGGTGCGCTGCGTTCAGGCGTTATCGGTCAGGCGCCGATGCGGCGCCGCGCGCGCAGCCGTCCCGGCCGGCCGCGCGGGTCTGTCGCACTGGGGTCGCTGCGCATCGTGGTTCAGGCAAACCGGCGCGGTTGCCCCGCGCCGGCGAGGCTGGCCACACAGCGTGGGCAGATCGTCGGCTGGGCGCGGTCGAGGCCGACGTCGTCGCGCCAGTGCCAGCAGCGCTCGCACTTCTGCACCGCTGCGCGCGCCGTCGCCGGCGTGACCGTGACCGCTGTTGCGGCGCCATCGACGACGCTGGCCGCCGAGGTGATCAGCACGTACTTCAGCTCATCGCCGAGCGCGGCGAGTTCGGCGCGCAGCTCGGCCGGGGCGCGCACGACCACTTCGGCCTGCAGCGACGAGCCGACGCCGCCGGCCGCGCGCACTTCCTCGATCGCCTTGTTCACCGTCTCGCGCACCTCGCGGATGCGCGACCAGCGCGCCAGCAGTGCCTGGTCGGCCGCGGCGAAGTCCCACCAGGTCTCGGTGAAGATCGTCGCGTGGCCGGGGCTGAAAATGCGCCACGCCTCCTCGGCGGTGAAGCTCAGGAACGGCGCCATCCAGCGCAGCATCGCGTGCGTGACCTGCCACAGCGCGGTCTGCGCGCTGCGCCGCGCCAGGCTTGCCGGCGCGCTGGTGTAGAGCCGGTCCTTCAGCACGTCGAGGTAGAACGCGCCGAGGTCTTCCGAGCAGAAGACCTGCAGCTTGGCCACCACCGGGTGGAACTCGTAGACCTCGTAGTGGGCCAGGATCTCGCCCTGCAACTGCGCCGCGCGCGCCAGCGCCCAGCGGTCGATCTCGACCATCTGCGCCGGCGCGACGGCGTCGCCGGCGGCGTCGAAATCGCTCGTGTTGGCGAGCAGGAAGCGCAACGTGTTGCGGATGCGCCGATAGCCGTCGACGACGCGCGCCAGGATCTTGTCGTCGCCGGCGATGTCGCCCGAGTAGTCGCTGGCCGCCACCCACAGGCGGATGATCTCGGCGCCCAGCTTGGCGCTGACCTGCTGCGGCTCGATGCCGTTGCCCAGGCTCTTGCTCATCTTGCGGCCCTGGCTGTCGACGGTGAAGCCGTGCGTCAGCAGGCCGCGGTAGGGCGCGCGGCCGTACAGCGCGCAGGCCAGCAGCAGCGACGAGTGGAACCAGCCGCGGTGCTGGTCGTGGCCTTCGAGGTAGAGGTCGGCCTCGGGGCCTTCGGCATGGTGGCCCTCGGGGTGGGTGCCGCGCAGCACGTGCCAGAAGGTCGAACCGGAGTCGAACCAGACCTCGAGGATGTCGCTGCTCTTGGTGTACAGCAGGGCATCGGCGGCGCCGATGATTTCCTGCGCGCTGGCACGGCTCCAGGCCTCGACGCCGCCTTGCTCGACGATCGCCGCCGCCCGGTCGAGGATCTCCATCGTCCTCGGATGCAGTTCGCCGGTCTCGTTGTGCAGGAAGAACGGCACCGGCACGCCCCAGCTGCGCTGGCGGCTGATGCACCAGTCGGGCCGGTTGGCGATCATGTCGCGCAGCCGGGCGCGGCCGTTCTCGGGGTAGAACGCGGTCGCGTCGATGGCTTCGAGCGCCATCTGGCGCAGCGTTCTGGGCGCCTTGTCGCGCGTGAAGACACCCTCGCCCTCGTCCATGCGGATGAACCATTGCGCCGCGGCGCGGTAGATCACCGGCGTCTTGTGGCGCCAGCAATGCGGGTAGCTGTGGCTGATCGTCGCGGTGGCGAACAGCCGGCCGGCATTCTCCAGCGCCTCGATCACCACCGGCACCGCCTTCCAGATGTTCCGCCCGCCGAACAGCGG
>JBBIPS010000270.1:0-4751 GCA_037442725.1 Burkholderiales bacterium
CAGTGCGGCTTCTTGGAGATGGCCTCGGTCAGCAGGCCGCCCTGGTCGAAGCCGACATAGCCCGGCGGCGCGCCGATCAGGCGGCTCACCGCATGGCGCTCCATGTACTCGCTCATGTCGAAGCGGATCAGCTCGATGCCCATGATGTAGGCGAGCTGCTTGGCGACCTCGGTCTTGCCGACGCCGGTCGGGCCGCTGAACAGGAACGAGCCGATCGGCCGATCCGGCTTGCCCAGCCCGGAGCGCGCCATCTTGATCGCCGCGGCCAGCGCGTCGATCGCCGGATCCTGGCCGAACACCACGCTCTTGAGGTCGCGGTCGAGCGTCTTCAACTTGCCGCGGTCGTCGTTGGATACCGACGCGGGCGGGATGCGCGCGATCTTGGCGACGATGTCCTCGACCTCGCTGCGCGTGATGGTCCTCTTCTGCTTGTTCTTGGGCAGGATGCGTTGCGCCGCGCCGGCCTCGTCGATGACGTCGATCGCCTTGTCGGGCAGGTGGCGATCGTTGATGAACTTGGCCGACAGCTCGGCTGCGGCCTGCAGCGCGCCGAGCGCGTACTTGACGTTGTGGTGATCCTCGAAACGCGACTTCAGTCCCTTGAGGATCTCCACCGTCTGCGCCACCGTCGGCTCGACGACGTCGACCTTCTGGAAGCGCCGCGACAGCGCCGCGTCCTTCTCGAAGATGCCGCGGTACTCGGTGAAGGTGGTCGCACCGATGCACTTCATCGCGCCGTTGGACAGCGCCGGCTTGAGCAGGTTGCTCGCGTCGAGGGTGCCGCCCGAGGCCGCACCGGCGCCGATCAGCGTGTGGATCTCGTCGATGAAGAGGATCGCGTTCGGCAGGTCCTTCAACTGCTTGAGCACGCCCTTCAGGCGCTGCTCGAAGTCGCCGCGGTACTTGGTGCCGGCCAGCAGCGCGCCCATGTCCAGCGCGTAGACGGTGGCGTCGGCCAGGACTTCGGGCACGTCCTTCTCGGTGATGCGCCAGGCCAGGCCCTCGGCGATCGCGGTCTTGCCCACGCCTGCCTCGCCGACCAGCAGCGGGTTGTTCTTGCGCCGGCGGCACAGGACCTGGATCACGCGCTCGACCTCGGCCTCGCGGCCGATCAGCGGGTCGATCCTGCCGTCGCGCGCGAGCTGGTTCAGGTTCTGCGTGAACTGCTCGAGCGGCGAGCCCTTGGCGTCGGTGGTGACTTCCTCCTTCTCGCCCTCGCCGCCCTCGGCACCCTTGGCCGGCTCGGGTGGCTCGGACTTCTTGATGCCGTGGGCGATGAAGTTGACGACGTCCAGCCGGGTCACGCCCTGCTGGTGCAGGTAGTACACGGCGTGCGAATCCTTCTCGCCGAAGATCGCCACCAGCACGTTGGCGCCGGTGACCTCCTTCTTGCCCGACCCGGTGGACTGCACGTGCATGATCGCGCGCTGGATCACGCGCTGGAAACCCAGCGTCGGTTGCGTGTCGACCTCTTCGGAGCCTCCGACCGTCGGCGTGTTCTCCTTGATGAAGCTGGTCAGGCTCTTGCGCAGATCCTCGATGTTGGCCGCGCAGGCCTTGAGCACTTCGGCCGCGGAGGGGTTGTCCAGCAAGGCGAGCAACAAGTGCTCGACGGTGATGAACTCGTGGCGCTGCTGGCGTGCCTCGACGAACGCCATGTGCAGGCTGACTTCCAGTTCTTGCGCGATCATGCGGCCTCCATAATGCACTGCAACGGGTGCCCGGCCCGGTGCGCCGCAGCGGTGACGAGTTCGACCTTGGTGGCCGCGACATCCTTGGTATAGACGCCGCACACACCCCGGCCTTCGTGATGGATCTTCAGCATGATGAGCGTGGCGGTCTCGAGATTGCGCTTGAAGTACTGTTGCAGCACCATGACCACGAATTCCATCGGTGTGTAGTCGTCATTGAGCAGCACCACCTGGAACATCTGCGGCGGCCTGGTGCGAGCCTGCTGGCGCTCGGCCACGACCACGCCGGAATCGTCCCGGCGCGGCGCGACCGACGGCGGCGCGGGCGGCGTTGACGGGTCCTTGCGTGGCATGGATCGATTCTATCGAGTTGGCTCCGGATACGCCTCGAAAGTACCCATATTGCGGCGTTCGCCGCAGGCGCATGCGCCGAAAAGCGGCTGCGGTGCAGCCAGTTGATCCATACCCGCCGGATCAGCGCTCGATAGACGCCGACAACACGAACGACGCGATCGCCGGGGTGTCGGCCAGATCGAGCCTGGCGACCGCTGAGCGCGTGCCGTCGTCGAGTGCCTGCGCAGCCGGCGTATCGCTGGTGATGGCCACGATGCCCGGCCAGTCGGGCCACAGCGGAGGCTTGCCCAGCGCGGCGCGCCAGACCTCGAGCTTCGGAAAACCGCCTTGCTTGAAGCCCTCGATCAGCACCAGGTCGCAGCGCTGCATGCGCACGAGCAGGTCGTCCAGCGCGGGCTCGGCGGCGCCGCGCAACTCGTGCATCAGTGCCCAGCGCTCGGTGCCCAGCAGCAGCACCTCCTTGCACCCCGACTCGCGCAGCCGGTACGAGTCCTTGCCGGGACGGTCGATGTCGACATTCTTGTGGCTGTGCTTGATCAGCGAGACGACCAGGCCGCGGGAAGTGAACTCGGGCACCAGCCGCTCGAGCAACGTCGTCTTGCCCATGCCGGAGTGGCCGGCGATGCCGAAGATCTTCATCGACGCCGCGGCTTTCAGCGCGCCGCCGGACGCGCGCTGATCGCTTCGAGGATGCCGCGCATCAGGTCGAGCGGCGTCGGCGGGCAGCCGCGGATCACGGCGTCGACCGGGATCACGCTCGAGACCGCTCCGCACGACGCGTAGCTGCAACCGAACTCGCCGCCGTCGGCACCGCAGTGGCCCACGGCGATCACCAGCTTGGGTTCGGGAGTGGCCGCCAGCGTGCGACGCAAGGCTTCCTCCATGTGGCGCGACACCGGTCCGGTGACGAGCAGCATGTCGGCGTGGCGCGGGCTGGCGACGAAGTGCACGCCGAAGCGCTCGATGCTGTAGTAGGGATTGTTCAGCGCGCCGATCTCGAGTTCGCAGCCATTGCACGACCCGGCGTCGACTTCGCGGATCGCCAGGCTGCCACCGAAACGCTCGCCGATGTGCGCGCGCAGTCGTTCGCCGACCTCGCTCAGCGCCGGTTCGTCGCCATGCGGCAGCGGCTCGGTGACGAGCCCGAGGCGCTGGATCTTGCCGAGGATGCGCAGCATGGTTCAAGCCGTCGGTGTCGGATCAGAGGTCGTGCCCGGAGTACGAACCGTTCACCGACTTGTTGCAGACCGGGAAGTCGGGAACGATGTTGCCGTGGATGAGCAGTTCGAGCGCCGGCCAGTTCAGCCACGACGGATCGCGCGGGAAACAGCGCGCGACGTGCCCATCAAGGCCGAAGCGCACGTAGCAAAGGATCTCGCCACGCCAGCATTCGACCAGCCCCAGCCCCTCGGCACCCGCGGCGGGCGGCACCCAAGGGGTGCGGGTCGCCCCGCTGGGCAGGCTTTCGACGAGCGTCTCGATCAGGTCGAGCGAGGCCGCCATCTCCTCGAGCCGAACGCGGGCGCGCGCGTTGACGTCACCGAAGTGATGCAGCGGCACCTTGACCGTCAACCGGTCGTACGGTGGATACGGCGCGTCGCGCCGCACGTCGAAATCCGCGCCCGAGGCACGGCCGACGAAGCCGACGCAGCCCAGTGCCTGCGCCATCCCGGGTGCCAGCACGCCTGCGCCACGCACCCGGTCGGCGACCGACGGCAGGTCGTTGATGATCGCCATCAGCTTGCCGACCTGCCTGCGCAGCGCGTCGGCCTCGGTGCGCATGACGTCGATGAAACGCTCGTCGAGATCGACCGCGACACCGCCCGGGACGACGCGATCCATCATGAATCGGTGGCCGAAGGCTGCGCCCGAAACCCGCTGCCAGGCTTCGCGCAGCCGCGCGAACTGGTAGTAGCCGAAGGCGAAGGCGATGTCGTTGAGCATCCCGCTCATGTCGCCGAGATGATTGGCCACACGCTCGCGCTCGCACATCAACGCGCGCAGCCAGAGCGCGCGCGGCGGCGGCTCGATGCCCGCCGCACGCTCCATCGCCATGCACGCGGCCCAGCCATGGCCGACCGTGCAATCGCCCGAGACGCGCGCAGCCAGCCGCGCCAGGCCGTCGGCGTCGCGCCCCTCGGCGATCTTCTCGATGCCCTTGTGCGTGTAGCCCAACCGTTCCTCGAGCTTGAGCACGGTCTCGCCGACGGCCTGGAAACGGAAGTGGCCCGGCTCGATGATGCCGGCGTGCACCGGGCCGACCGGGA
This sequence comes from Burkholderiales bacterium, assembly GCA_037442725.1. Taxonomy (GTDB): domain Bacteria; phylum Pseudomonadota; class Gammaproteobacteria; order Burkholderiales; family Burkholderiaceae_C; genus Pseudaquabacterium. The sequence continues at coordinate 4,313 of JBBIPS010000270.1, forward strand.
TCTCGTAGACGCCGCTGCCTTGCGCCAGCAGGAACCCGTAGTCGTGGTCACTCGTCGTCTGCGGCGGTGGCAGCCCCGCGACCGGGAAGTCACGGCGCAGCGGAAACTCGGCGTCGGACCAGGCCTGATGACGGGTCCAGCGTCGCACGTCGGGGTGATCGGTGAAGGCCAGGCCGAACATGTCGCGGATATGGCGCTCGGGCCGATCGGCCGCTGGATACGCCGGGGTCTGCGACGCCAGCACCGGCCCGGCGCGCGGCACCGTCGTGCGCGCCAGCAGGTACGAGCCGCCATGCTCGAAACAGGTGCTGACACGGATCGATCCGCCGGCGCCTGCAGACGCTTCGGGCCCCAGGTCCTCGCCCCAGCCGGCGGTCCAGCGCCAGCCCAGCGTGCTGGCCGCGCCGGCCAGGCGCCCCCAGTCGGCCGGGCGAACCGC
>JBBIPS010000271.1:0-4734 GCA_037442725.1 Burkholderiales bacterium
GGTCGCCAGCGCGGACGGCGACGAGCTGGCGTTCCTGACCGCGGTGCAGGCCGAGCTGGCCGCACTGGGCGTGGCGGGCCGGCCCATCTGCGGGCGCGCGCAGACGCTCGACGCGGGCGGGCGGGCGCTCGCGGCCTTCAGCCTGATGCTCGACGGACTGTCCACCGACGACGCACTGCGCCTGCTCGACGCCGGCATCGGCGCCCACCGCCTGCTCGGCTGCGGCCTGTTCGTCGCGCACCGCTCGGGCGCGGCCGTCGGGACTTGACAGCACCGGCCCTTCAACCCGCCAATGCACCCCAGGAGATCGCCGCCATGCCCTACGTCGTCAACGGCACCGAACTCGCAACCGATGATCTGGGCTACCTGGTCGAGCCCGACTACGGCGACGAGGCCGTGCGCGTCATCGCCGCGGCCGAGAACATCGCGCTCACTGACGCGCACTGGACGGTGGTGGCCTTCCTGCGCGACGAGTACCGCGAGCACGGCCACACGCCGAACTTCCGCAACATGTTGAAAGGCCTGGCCGAGCGGCTGCCGGGCTGCGACAGCAAGTCGCTGTACGAGCTGTTCCCGCTCGGCCCGGCCAAGCAGGGCGCCAAGGTCGCCGGCCTGCCACAGCCGCTGGGCAAGGGTGGGTACTGATGCCGGCCGGGCGCATCGTGCGCGCAGCGTGCCGGTCCACCTGTTCAGGCTGATCGCCGCCATGCCGCCCCAGCCACCGCCGGCGATCCGCCTCAAGAGCCACTGGTTCAAGCCCGGTGCGGCGCGGAGCCCCGAGCAGCAGGCCGGGGCAATGGGCTTCAGCGTCTGGCGCATCGCACACCACGTGTTGAAGCGCATGCGCGGCGCCGAGTTCGACATCGACGCCGGCGAGCCCTACTTCGCCTTCATGCGCGAGGTGCTGGTGTTCCTGATCGTGATCGCCGACCGCATCGCGCACGCGCGGCTGGCGCCCGAGGCGCGCAGCGCCTTCACCACCGCGCTGGTGCTGCACGTGGCCGGCACGCTGCAGGGCAACGAGGACGACCTGCTCGGTGCCCCCGCGCCCGGGCAACGCTCGTCGCGCGATCGCTTCATCGACCTCTACAACGAGCTCGCCGCGCACTACGCCGAGTTCGGCAGCGAGCCCGGCGCCGACGCGTCGGGCGCCGGCTTCACCCCCGACTTCGGTTTCGTGCGCTACCTGGGCCACCGGCTCGAGCCGACGCTGCCGGCCAAGGACCAGCGCTGGGTGCTCGACCAGGTGATGGCGGTCGAGGCCCCCGAGGCGGTGACGCTGGTGCAGCGCGCGATGGCCGGTCTGTACTCGCAGGCGCCGCGGCGCGCGCGTCGTGAGTCGATGAGCGGTGAGTGAGCGCATGAACCCCCTGCCGGGCGCCGACGCGCCGCATCGGCCGTCGAACCCGTTCGACCTCGACGACGAGGCCGGCTACCGGCGCTGGCGCGCCGTCAAGCTGGCGGCACACCCGACGCGGGTCGACGACCTGGTGGTCGACGTCGCCGACCCGGGCCGACTGACGACGGCCGAGCGCCGGGCGTTGCTCGAGCGCGTGGCGCGCGCCAACATGGCCGTCTACCGCGGCCCGGCGCTCGGCGAGGACAAGGCGATCGCGATCCGGCTCGGCCGCCAGCTCGGCCTGCTGCGGCTGGACCGGCACTGGCTGGCCGACGAGGACGGCGTCTCGCGCATCACCGTGGAGCATCACGCGCCGGCCGCCGCAGCGGCACCACGCAGCCCGGGCCGCGCCGGCTTCATCCCGTACACCGACCGGCCGATCAAATGGCACACCGACGGCTACTACCACCCGGCCGGGCAGCGCATCCGCGCCATGATCCTGCACTGCGTACGCCCGGCGCGTACGGGCGGCGTCAACGCGCTGCTCGACCACGAAATGGCCTACCTGATGCTGCGCGACATCGCACCGGCGCACGTGCGCGCGCTGATGGCACCCGACGCGATGACGATCCCGGCGCGCGTCGACGAAGGCGGCGTGGCACGCGCCGCGCAGGCCGGCCCGGTGTTCTCGGTCGACGCACACGGCGGCGCGCTGCACATGCGCTACACCGCGCGCACGCGCAGCATCGCCTGGCGCGACGACGCCGCGACGCACGCCGCGGTGGCCTGCCTCGAGCAACTGCTCGCGAGCAGCGCGCCGTGGATCTTTCACATCCGGCTCGCGGCCGGCATGGGCATCGTCGCCAACAACGTGCTGCACGACCGCAGCGGCTTCGTCGACGACCCGGCCGCGCCGCGCCTGCTCCACCGCGCGCGCTACCTGGACCGCGCCGCGGCGCCGGACGGGCACTGACATGGCGCACTGGCTGACCGTCTGGCGCGCCGCGCAACTGCTCGGCGTGCCGCGCGGCGTGCTGCAGCAGCGTGTGCGCTCGGGCGAGATCGAACTGGCCGACGGACGGGTCTCGACCGAGACGCTGCTGCGCCTGTACCCGCAGGCCGAGCTCGAGGAGTCGGGCCTGATCGAGCGCGTCGCCCGCATCAAGGACGAAGCCTTCGGCCGGCGCGTGCGCGAGCGCCTGCTGCCGAGCCAGGAGGTGCTGGCGCAGCGCCTGTTCCGCCAGAGCCAGGAGCTGGCCGACCTGCAGCGCCACCTGCAGCGCTACCACGCGCTGGTGATCGCGTTGCGCGACGCACTCGGCCGGGCGGAGGCCGACAGCGACGGTGCGGCGCACGCGCACCTGCTGCGCCTGCGGCACCAGTTGAACGACGGACTGGCGCGCGCACTGGCCACTGAATCGGTCGACAGGCTGGATGTGATGGACGACATGCTCAAGGTGGTCTCGGCGCAGGTCACGCTGCGCCCGAGCGGTCACCAGTTCACGGTCGAGGGCCACGACACGCTGCTGCAGGCCGGCATGCGCGCCGGGCTCAAGCTCAACTACGGCTGCGGCAACGGCACCTGCGGCATGTGCAAGGTGCGCGTCATCGACGGCCAGGTCGCGCGCACCATGACCACCGACTACGTCCTGTCCGAGCCCGAGAAGGCGCAGGGCTACGTGCTGGCCTGCGCCCACACCGCCGCCAGCAGCGAACTCACGCTCGAGTCGCTCGAAGCCGCCGGGCCGGCCGACATCCCGCTGCAGCAGATCGTCACGCAGGTGCGCGCGGTGCGCGAGCTGGCCCCCCATACGCGGCTGCTGCACCTGCAGACGCCGCGCAGCCAGCGCCTGCGCTTCCTGGCCGGCCAGTCGGTGACGCTGGCGCTGGCCAGCGGCGAGAACGTGCGCAGCACACTGCCGATCGCCAGTTGCCCGTGCGACGACCGCAACCTGCAGTTCTTCATCGCCCGCGACGACGAAGACGCGTTGGCGCGGCTGGTCTTCGACGGCACGCTGCGCCACGGCGACGCCGTCAACCTGTGGGGCCCGAGCGGCGACTTCGTCCTCGCCGACGGCTCGCGCCCGCTGGTGTTCGCCGCCTGCGACACCGGGTTCGCGCCGATCAGGAGCCTGATCGAGCACGCGCTGTCGCTCGACGCGGCGCCGTCGCTGTCGCTGTTCTGGCTCGCCACGCGCAGCGACGGGCACTTCATGGCCAACCAGTGCCGGGCCTGGTCCGAGGCGCTCGACCCGTTCGAGTACGCGCCGTTCCACGACAGTGACGCCGGCAGCGGTGCGCGCCAGGTGGCCGCGGCGATCCGCGCCGACCTGTTCGACATCGACTGCGACTTCTACCTCGCCGGGCCGCCGGCCTTCATCGACACGCTGCGCGACGAGCTGCGCGGCGCGGGCGTTCCGGCCACACAGGTCTTCGCGGAGCAACCATGAACGAGTCGCACCACGCCGAGGATCGGTCGCCGCGTGCGTCGCAGTCCGAACCGGGCGCCGGCGACCCGGGTTGCAGCGGCGGCGAGTCGTTCGCACTGCGCGTGCTCGGCCAGAGCATGGTGCCCGAGTTCAACGAGGGCGAGATCATCATCATCGAGCCCGACGGCGCGCTGCGCGACGGCAGCTACGTGCTGGCGCGCCACGACGAGGCGTGGATCTTCCGCCAGCTCATGCGCTGTGGCGACGGCTGGCGCCTGCACGCGCTGAACCCGGCCTTCCCCGATCTGGCACTGCCCGACCTCGCCGCGGTCCACGGCGTGGTCATCCAGAAGGCCGTGCCCGGCCGGCGCCGCCTGACGCGTCACTACCGCTGAACGCCGGATTGCCCCTGCTTCGCGTCAGACCGCCCGATGAGCACTGGAACCCGACAGCGCGTCGTCACTTCCACGAGAGCCCGATGCCGTATTTCGTCTTCCACGTCAAACCGTTCGCGCAGATAGAAAAACTGGCCGAGTTCGCGGCCTTCCGCGAGGCCGCGTCGCATGCCAAGGCGTTGCGCGCCGCGCAGCCCGGCGCGCCCGGGCGGATCAAGGTGATGTTCGCGGACAACCAGCAACTCGCCGAGGACCTGCTGTGCCAGGTCCGCGACCCCGGCCCGACCGGGGACGATTGACCCGCTGCGACCCCGCATGCCGACCGTCGCCCTTGGCCCTGCCCGCCGCGCGCTCGCGGCGCGGCGTCGCGGTGCGCGCCGGTGACCGACGACGCCGACCTCGTCAAGGACTGCTGTGGCGGCGGCAGCGCGACCTGCATCTTCGCGAGGGCGCTGCTGGCGCGCGCGGCGAGCTGCGAGCTGGCCACGCGCCGCTCGCTGGCCGAGCACGATCTCGTCGAGTGCCAGTCGCCGCCGGCGCGCACCCGTTGCGACACGCTGGCCGCGCTGCT
>JBBIPS010000272.1:0-4703 GCA_037442725.1 Burkholderiales bacterium
GAGGATGGCGCGGGCCGCCGCGCCGTGCGCTGCCGCGCGGTGCCGCCCGAAGGCGCGACCGTCGTGGCCAGCCGCTCGCACGGCGACGCGGCTGCGCTCGACGCCTTTCTGGCCGGACGCAAGGTGGCCAGCCAGGCCAGCGCCGGCTCGTCGCTCAAGCTGTGCCTGGTGGCCGCCGGCGAGGCCGACCTCTATCCCCGGCTCGGCCGCACGATGGAGTGGGACATCGCCGCCGGCCACGCCGTGCTATCAGCCGCCGGCGGCAGCGTGCGGCGCATCGACAACGGCGCACCGCTCACCTACGGCAAACCAGACTTCGAGAACCCACACTTTGTCGCGATGGGGTTGGCCTGAGCGCAGCAGTGCACGCCCGTTTGCCGCCGATCCGAGACGAGCGGGCTGCGGCTGGCCGGCAAGCCGTGTGGAACGCAACCGCCAGCGGCTCGAACCTGGATTCGGCAGCCGACCGCGTACCTTCGCAAGCGGCACCGCGTCAGTGCCGGGTTTCGAGGTCACGCGGGCGCGACTGGGCGCCACAGCCGAGTCGAGTGCCGACGCGAGCGCCTCGAAGTCACGTCCTGAAGGCGCGAGCCGGGTCCCGGGGTCGAACCGAACTCGGGGCCGCGCCCTTGCGGCGGCACGCGCGAGCCCGGCCACCGTGGTGCCCGTCGACGCGACCGCCTGGGCGACGAGCGCTTGCTCGTCGATGCGGGTCTCCACATCGAAGCACGCCGCAACGGACAGGTTCGACCCCCGACGATTCGATCTGGCGCCCGACCGGAACGTGTCGACCACGCGCGGCGGTGCGCCGCGATCGACCGCCCGACCACGACGATCCGAGAGCGTGAACTGGCACACGCTGGCCCGAGATGTGGCCCCGCGCCCGGCGGTCGGACCGATAACATGCAACACCGCCACGCCGGCACGGCCTTGCTTTGGCCCACCGCGGCCGAAATCCGAATTCATGCTCGAAGCCCACGCCAACCCCCAAGCTCAGCGCGACGGCGCAACCGCGGTGGCATCGGGCGCACCCCGCTTCACGGATGCCGACCTATCGCGCATCGGACGCGAACAGGGTGTGGCCGCGGCCTGGCAGGCTGCGCTGGCCAGGGGCGCGGCACAGGCTGCCGCCGGCGTGACGGGCGACTTCGCCGTGGGCATCACCGACGCGGCCGGCCGCACCTTCCTGGCCGTGGACCGCTTCGCGATCCGCACGCTGTGCTACCGGCTCATCGACGGGCGGCTGCATTTCGCTGCGCGGGCCGACGAACTGGCTGAACTGCCGCCGGCCGCTGCCATTGAACCGCAGGCCGTCTACGACTACCTGTACTTCCACGTCATTGCGTCGCCGCGAACGATATTCCAGGGCGTGTACCGCCTGCCCCCGGCGCACTACGCACTGTTCGAGAGCGGACGGTTGACCGTCGCGCCGTACTGGGTGCCCGAGTTCACCGAGCCGACCCGTGCCAGCTTCGAGCCGCTCGCCACCGAGTTCCGCCAACTGGTGCGCGATGCGGTGGCCGCCCAGCTCGACGGCAGCAAGCCGGCGTGCTTTCTGAGCGGCGGCACCGACAGCTCGACCGTCGCCGGAACGATCGGCCAGGTGGCAGGCCGGCCCGCGGCCACCTACTCGATCGGCTTCGAGGCCGAGGGCTACGACGAGATGCAGTACGCGCGCATCGCCGCCAGGCGCTTCGGCACCGAGCACCACGAGTACTACGTCACGCCCGACGACCTGGTGCGCAGCATCCCGGCCGTGGCCGCGCACTACGACCAGCCATTCGGCAACAGCTCCGCGTTGCCCGCGTTCTACTGCGCCAGGATGGCGCGCGAGGATGGCGTCACCAGGCTGCTCGCCGGCGACGGTGGCGACGAGCTCTTCGGCGGCAACAGCCGCTACGCCAAGCAACGAATCTTCGGCTGGTACGAAGGCGTGCCGCAGGTGCTGCGCCACGGCGTGCTCGAGCCGCTGCTCGAGCGTACGCCGCTGGGCACGCTGCCACTGGCGCGCAAGGGCCGCAGCTACGTCGAGCAGGCCAGGGTGCCGCTGCCCGACCGAATGCAGATGACCAACCTGCTCGAGCACCTGGGCGTGGCCAACGTGTTCACGCCCGACTTCCTGGCCCGGGTGGACCCAACCGATCCGCTGCGCCAGCAGCAGGGCGTGTGGCAGCAGGTGCCGGGCGAGGCCAGCGCGCTCAACCGCATGCTGGCCTATGACTGGCGCTACACGCTGGCCGAGGCCGACCTGCCCAAGGTGTGCGGCAGCACGAGCCTGGCCAGCATCGCGGTCGGCTTCCCGTTCCTCGACCAGACCCTGGTCGACTTCTCGCTGCGGCTGCCCACCGAGTACAAGCTCAAGGGGCTCAAGCTGCGCTGGTTCTTCAAGCAGGCGCTGCGCGGCTTTCTGCCCGACGAGATCATCACGAAGAAGAAGCAGGGGTTCGGGTTGCCGTTCGGGGTCTGGGCCAACCGGCATCAGGCGTTGCGCAAACTCGCCAGCGACTCACTGCATGCGCTCGGCGCGCGCGGCATCGTCCGGCCGTTGTTCATCCGGCAACTGCTCGACGATCGACTGCCGTCGCACCCCGGTTACTACGGCGAGATGGTCTGGATCCTGATGATGCTCGAGCAGTGGCTGCGGGCTCACGATCGGGTCCGTACCGTCTGAAGCACCGACGTCGCCCGTCGAGCGACGCCTGCCGCGTGCCCATGGAGCATCACCGGCACGACGCTGCTGACGCGTGCCGATCTGCCATCGCAGCGTGACGACCCTCGCGAAACCACCCAGCTACTTCGCGCACGTCGACGGCCTGCGCGCGCTCGCGGTGCTGGCCGTCATGGTCTATCACCTGAACCCGGCGCTGCTGCCGGGTGGGTTCGTCGGCGTCGACGTCTTCTTCGTGATCTCCGGCTATGTCGTGACGGCGTCGTTGGCCGGCCATCGCCACGAGACAGCCTCAGCGTTTCTTGCGCAGTTCTATGCCAGGCGGCTGGCGCGCCTGGTGCCGGCGCTGGTGACGATGCTCGTCGTCACCACCGCCTTGTACGTGTTGTTCGTCCCCAAGGCGTGGTTCAACCGAGCCGCCGAAACGGTCGGCCAGATGGCGTTCTGGGGGATGAGCAACTGGACGCTGGATCGGCAGGTCGTCAACTACTTCGAACCGCGCGCGGAATGGAATCCGTTCACCCACACATGGTCGCTCGGCGTGGAGGAGCAGTTCTACCTGGTCGCGCCGTTGATCCTGTTCGTCGCGCTGGGCAGCCAGTTCAGTGCACGCAGAAGGTCGCTCGCTGCGGTCGGCATCGCAACGCTGGCCGTGCTGTCGCTCATGGCCTGCTACTACTTCGGCCTGACGCGCGGATCGCGCGCCGTCTTCTACCAGATCACCTTCCGGTTCTGGGAGCTGGCGTGCGGGGTGATTCTCTATCTGCTCGGCACGCACGCCGCGGCTCTGTCCGGAGCCGCGACGCACCTCTACCGGATCTCGGGTTGGTTCGGTCTGGCACTGGCGGGCGTGGCGCTGGGCCTGCCCAGGCCCGACGCCTACCCGTGGATCCGGTCGACCATCGCGGTGCTCGGAGCCCTCCTGCTGATCGGGCTGCCCGCCATCGAGCGGCGCGATCCTGCCAACCGCGTACTGGCCAGCCGCCCAGCCGTCTGGATTGGCCATCGGTCGTACGCGCTGTACCTGTGGCATTGGCCGGTCTACGTGCTGGCGCGCTGGACGACGGGCCTGGACCTGTGGCCGTTCAACGTCGTGGCCGCCGGCATCAGTGTTGCCGCGGCTGCCGCCTCGTACCGCTGGATCGAGAACCCCGTGCGCTACAGCCGCATCGTGAAGCGCTCGCCGCCGCTGTGGCGGGTGTCATCGTTCGTCATCGTGCTCGGCCTGGGGTGGTGGGCCGGCGGCGTGCTGCTGCAGGCGCAACCCGTGCTGGGCCTGGGGCAGGCCAGCAGGCAAGCTGCAGACTGGTATGCAGACCGGCAACTCCTGAAATCCACGCTCGCGGCAGCCAGGCGATGCAACCCTGTGGTCCGGAACAGCCCGGTCGCCAACCTGGCGGAAGGGCTGACGGCGTTCGTTCCCGCAGGCTGTGAACGCAAGGGCGCGGCGCAACTCTTCGTCCTGGGCGATTCGCATGCAGTGGCCTATCTACCCATGCTCGAGCAATTGAGCGCCGAGCAGGGCCGGACGGTGAAGGTGCTGCAAGCGCCGGGCTGCGGCTACATCGACATGATGGCGCCGATGGACCCCGCCGTGGAGCGCCAGTGCTTCGACATCGCGAAGGCCGCGATGCGGCTGGTGCTGGCGCAGGCGCAACCCGGCGACATCGTGTTCCTGCCCTCGCTGCGGTTGCCCCGGCTGATCCAACTGGGCGGCCGGAGGCGATCTTCGACCGGGCACGCCGGGTCCGATGACGTCTATGCACGCAGCGCCGACGAGCTGGCATCGATCCGCGCTGCCGAGCGCGACGCTCCACACTGGCTCGTGCCATTGCTCGACGCCGGCCTGCAAGTCGTCTTCGAGTTGCCCAAGCCCATCCTGCAATCGCACCCCTTCCAATGCGTCGACTGGTTCAACCGGGACAACCCGGCCTGTACGGGCGGCTTGAGTGAGCGTCGATCGGACCAGGAGCGATACCGCGCTCCGGTCGTGCAGGCGATGCGCGAACTCGTGGCCCGTCACCCAGGGCTAGCG
>JBBIPS010000273.1:0-4679 GCA_037442725.1 Burkholderiales bacterium
CGATGCCGTCGAGCTGCTGGCCCGGCCCGGCGCCGCGTGACGAACACGCCGTCGGCCTTCGGCCTGCGTCGACCGATGCGCGGGCGGCAGGCAGACCGCGTGGCGGCCCGGCACCGGCCCGTCAGCCCTGCAGCGTGAAGTAGAAGCTGGCCCCCTGGCCGACTTCGGACTCGGCCCAGATCTCGCCACCGTGCCGGCGCACGATGCGCCGCACCGAAGCCAGGCCGACGCCGGTGCCGGCGAAGTCGCTGCTGCTGTGCAGGCGCTGGAAGACGCCGAACAGCCGGTCGGCAAAACGCATGTCGAAGCCGGCGCCGTTGTCGCGCACCCGGTAGGCCTTGCGGCCGGCCTGCTCGACCTGCTCGAAGCTGATCTCGGCGTGGGCACACTTGGCGCTGTACTTCCAGGCATTGCCGAGCAGGTTGTCCAGCGCGATGCGCAGCAGCGTCGGGTCGCCGACTGAGGCCAGGCCCGGCTCGATGCGGACCGCCACCGTGCGCTGCGGTGCACCGCGGCGCAGGTCGTCGACCACGTACTGTGCCAGTTGCGACAGGTTGACCGGCTGGCGTGCCAGCGGTTGCGTCGAGAGTCGCGACAGCGACAGCATCGCGTCGATCATCAGGTTCATCCGCGCCGCGGCACCGATCACGCGGTCGAGGTGGTCGTTGCCGACGCGGTCGAGCGTGGCGCCGTAGTCTTCCTTCAGGATGCGGCTGAAGCCGTCGATGACGCGGATCGGGGCGCGCAGGTCGTGCGAGACGGTGTAGCTGAACGAGGCGTGCTCGGCCGCCAGCGACTGGGCGTCGTCGAGGCCGTCCGGCGCGCCGGACCGGGCCTCGGTGCCGTCGATCGGCCGCGCCACACCGAGGTAGCCGGCGAACCCGCCCCGGCCGTCCAGCCGAGGCAGTCCGCGCAGCCACCAGTGGCGTGCCGGTGCACCGGGGGCGCCGCCGTGGGCTTGCAGTACCTGCAGCTCGGGCAGCGGCACCTGGGCCTGCAGCCGTTGCCGCAAGGTGGCCTCGGGGTCGGCGAAGCGCTCCCAGAGCAGTTCGCCGCTGGCGCCGCATTCGACCCATGACGACGCGGGTGCGCCTTGCGGCGGCTGCAGCCGCACCAGGCGGTGCTCGCGGTCGGTCTGCCAGACCCAGGCGTCGACCAGCTGGCCGAGCAACTGCTGCTGGATGCGCGCTTCGCGCAGTCGATCGGCCTGCCCGAGCCGGCTCCATGCGGCCCCGGCCAGCGCGCACGCCGCGGCGGTCAGCAACAGGGCCAGCGCGGCGAACAGACCTGGCAAGCCGTCGTGCGTGCCCAGCAGTGCCGCTACACCGGCCACGCCGAGCAGCGTCAGCGCCAACCAGGGCAGGGTGGGTCGGGGCGCCGTGGCGCCGGCTTCGCGGTCGCGCGACATGGCTTCGATTGTAGGCAGCGACTGCATCGGTCCGGCCGCCACGCCGGGGCACGCCCGCCCGGGCGCGCCGCGGGTCGGCATCCGGCCTCAAGTTGCCACGCCGACGGCCGAAATCATGACGCATCCCGAGCCACCTCGAAGCGTCGCATGTCCCGTACCGTCCCTCGTTCACGACGCTGGCGCGGCGTCGCCCGGCGTCCGACGTCCCGTCAGCGTCGCGCAGCGTGCGCAGGTCCGACCCAGGGACTCGTTGGCGAGGCCACAATGCAGGCTCGAGCCCGAGTCGCGTCCAACCGCCATCGATGATCACTGCTGCCTCCATCCCCCCCGTCGACGCGTCGCACAACCCGTCGGTGCTCGATGCCGCGGCGCTGGGCGCGCTGACGCAGCTCGACCCCACCGGGGCGAACCAGCTCGTGCGTCGGGTGTTGACCACCTACCACGCGTCGCTGGAGCGTCTGCTCGGGCAACTGGCCGAGGCACGTGCGTGCGATGACGCGGCGGCGATCCGCATGATGGCGCACACCCTGAAGTCCGCGTCGGCCAGCATCGGTGCGCTGGCCCTGTCCGCACTGTGCGCCGCCGCCGAGCAGGCCGCGCTCGAAGCGCACGACGACGCCCTGGCGCCGCTGCTCGATCGTCTGCAGGTCGAAGCCGGCCGCGTCGATGCCGCCGTGCGGGACCTGCTTGCCTCGAGCCCTGCATGACGCTGCCGCACGCCTTCGACGACGGCGATCTGCCCGAACGGCCGGCGGTGCTGCTCGTCGACGACGATGAGGTCGGCCTGATGCTGACCGCGGTGGCACTGCGCGATCGCGGTTTCGAGATCACCGAAGCCAGCAGCGGTGAAGCCGCGCTGGCGCAACTTGCCGAGGTCACGCCCGACATCGTCGTGCTCGACGCGATGATGCCCGGCCTGGACGGCTTCGATACCTGCCGCAGCTTGCGCACGCTGGCCGGCTTCGAGAACATGCCGGTGCTGATGCTCACCGGCCTGGATGACGACGCCTCGATCACGCGCGCCTACCAGGCCGGTGCCACCGACTTCTTCGTCAAGAGCACGCAGTGGAGCCTGCTCGCCGGACGCCTGCGCTACCTATTGCGCGCGGCGCGGACCCGGCAGGAGCTCGAGCGCAGCAAGACCAAGCTGGCGCGCGCCCAGGATCTGGCGCGCATGGGCAGCTTCGACTGGCGCCGGCCGGGCGCCGGCCACGCCGGCGGTCTCGTGATCGCCCCCGAAGGGCTGCGCGTGTTCGGCTTCATGTCGAACGAGATCGTCTCGCCACGCCGCCTGCTGCGCATGGTGCCGGCGCCCGAGCGGCGTGGGCTGGTGCGCGTCATCGGCGAGGTGCTGGCGCATGCGTCGGTGCTGGCCATCGACGTGCCGGTGACGCTCGGCGACGGCCGCGAACGCATCCTCCATGTCGAGGCCGAGCCCGAGTTCAACGAGCACGGCCACGGCATCGGCTACACCGGCATCGTGCAGGACGTCACCGACCGCCGCGTGGCCGAGGACCGTATCCGCCACCTGGCCAACTTCGACGCGCTCACGGGGCTGCCCAATCGGCGCCAGCTCATCTGGCGCGCCGAGCGCGCGCTCCAGCAGGCCCACCGGCTCGGCCACCAGGCGGCGCTGCTGCTGATCGACCTGGACCGTTTCAAGGTCGTCAACGACACGCTGGGCCACGCCGCCGGCGACGAGTTGCTGGTCGAGGTGGCACGCCGCCTGCGCGGCTGCGTGCGCCATTGCGAGCAGGTGACCGAGGGTGCACTCGAAGCCGCGGGCGCGCGCTCGCACCGCTCGCTCGAGGCGGTCGGCCGGCTCGGTGGCGACGAGTTCGTCGCGCTGCTGCCCGAGGTCGGCGACGTGGCCGACGCCGAGCGCGTCGCCAGGCGCGTGCTCGAGGCGATGCGCGACCCGATCTTCGTCGGCGGCCAGGAGTGTTTTGTTTCGGCCAGCGTCGGCATCGCGTTGTTCCCGGGCGACGGCCAGTCGGTGGCCGACCTGATGCGCAACTCCGACGTCGCGATGTATTCGGTCAAGTCGGCCGGTCGCAACTCGTCGGCGACCTACAGTCCGATGCTGGCCGGCCTCGGCCGCGAGAAGCTCGAGCTCGAGAGCGCGCTGCACAAGGCGATCGAGCGCAACGAGCTGGTGCTGCACTTCCAGCCGCTCGTCGACGTGCGTGGCGCGCGCATGATCGGTGCCGAGGCCTTGATGCGCTGGCAGCGTGGCGGCGGGCTGGTGCCGCCGGGCGACTTCATCCCGCTGGCCGAGGAGAGCGGGCTGATCGTGCCGCTGTCCGAGTGGGCGATCCGCGAGACGGCGCGCCAGGCCAAGGCGTGGCAGGTCGGCTTCGGCTTCAACGACTCGATCGCGGTGAACCTGCCGAGCCGCTTGTTCGAGCGAAGCGACCTGGTCGAGCGCATCCATGAAGCCGCCATCACCTACGGCATCGCGCACCGCTCGATCAAGCTCGAGATCACCGAGACCGGGTTGATGAAGGACCTGCAGAACGTGATCCCGGCGCTGCACCGCCTGAACGAGATCGGCGTCGAGATCTCGATCGATGACTTCGGCACCGGGTATTCGTCGCTGGCCTACCTGACGACGCTGCCGATCTCCGAGCTGAAGATCGACCGCAGCTTCGTGCGCGACCTGGGCATCACGCCGCAGAGCTCGGCGGTGGTGACCGCCATCATCGCGCTGGCGCGCTCGCTCGGGCTGCGCGTGATCGGCGAGGGGGTCGAGAACCTGCGCCAGATGGAGGTGTTGCACCGCCTGGGCTGCGGCGTGATGCAGGGTTTCCTGTTCAGCCGCCCGCTGCCGCCCGACGAGGTCGAGCGCTGGCTCGAGCAGACCGTGCTGCCGCGCCGGGCGCCGTGGATCGGCCAGGCCGGCATCGACGAGACCCCGGCGCTGCCGCGCCCGGCCGGCCGGCGCGGTTGAGATGGTCGATTGCCCGACTGCGGCTTCGCGCGACGGTCAGGCGCCGCGCTGAGCCCCGCCACGATGGAACCCAGGAGCGTCACTGCCGCGGCGTCACCCGCCGCTGGCGCAGCGGGTTCGGCGTTGCAATTCGCCAAGGGTGCGCTGCGCCGGCTGGCGCTGGCCAAGCTGGAGCCGACGCCGGCCAACTTCGCGCGCGCCTACGCCGAGGAGAGCCACGAGCAGGCCGTGAGCGGTTATCGCGAGGCGCTCGCTCTGGCGCCCGCAAACTGGCCGAGTCGCGCGCGCGCGATTGATGCGCTGTTCTACTCGCTGTCGCAG
>JBBIPS010000274.1:0-4666 GCA_037442725.1 Burkholderiales bacterium
CCCACCAGCCGCTCGGCGTCGGCCGGCAGTTGCCAGCCATGGTCGGAAGTGAACTGGTCCTCGGTGTCGGGCACGAACGTGCACTGATGCGGCCGCTGGCGCTTGCCGGCGAGCTCGCGCACGAAGTCCATCAGGTTGTGGAACGGGTTGCCCTCGAGGTTGTACTCGGCTGCCGGCCAGTGCTGCAGCAGTGCCGCCAGGTCGTGCACGTCGTGCGCGCGGATGTGGCGCGCGTCGGGTCGCGGATGCACGGTGATGCCTTGCGCACCGGCCTGCAATGCCAGGCGCGACAACGCCACGACATCGGGGATGCCGAGATGGCGCGTGTTGCGCAGCAGCGCGATCTTGTTGACGTTGACCGACAAGGCCGTGCGGCCGAGTCGATCCTGGGCTTCGGGCGCGACGAGCGGGTTCATCGGGACGGTTCGGCCGGCGGCACCGGATGACGACTCTCAGTCGGCCACCTCGTCGGCGACCGGGCGGGACGCGCCGTCGAGCAACCGGCGCACGTCCTGCATCGAGCGCGTGCTGCGCAACGGTGCAGAACCCAGATGATAGTGAAGCAGCGCGCGCAACTGCGGCTTCAACACCCGCAGCGCGGCGGCACAGGCGGCACGCAGCGCGTCCAGTTCATGAGCATCGAGCGCGGCCTGCAGCGCCAGGCACTGCGCACCGCTGAGCGCTGGTGCATCGCCGGCGGCTACCACGAGCCCGGCGTCGGCGCGCAGCGCGTAGGCGCGCCCGGGCTGCACCGGCTGCTGCGTCGGCGTCGCGCGGTCGAACTCGGGCAGCACGCCGGTCTCGCGCAGCAGCACCAGCTCGAAAGCGCGCAGCGCAGCTTGGGCGGCGCTGTCTCGCGCGCGCTCGGCGCCGGCCTGCTCGGCCCCGGCCAGCGCGATCAAGGTGTCGGCGTAGGCATCGAAGAGCAGCGCATGCGCGTCGTTGCGCGCCAGCAGCTTCATCAGCAGCTCGTTGAGGTAGAAGCCGGAGAACAGCCGGGCCGGCGGCAGCGGCGCGGCCAGGCTGGCGAACTCGGCGCTGCGCAGGGTATTGATGTCGGAGACCTCGTCGGCATGGATGCGCGCCGGCCCGGCCTCGTCGGTGCGGCGCCGGCCGAGCGTGACCAGCACGCGCTGGAACGGCAGCAGCACTGCACGCAGTTGCGAATGCGGCCGTTTCGCGCCCTTGGCCACGACCGTGATGCGGCCCTGCTCGCGCGTGAGCAGGTCGATGATGAGACTGGATTCGCTCCACGACCATTGGTGCAGCACGAACGCGCTTTGCGTCACGCGGGCGCGGCGATCGATGCTCATCTGGCTTGTTCGCCATCGGGGGCGGTCGCGCCGCGCCGGCGTGAGGC
Organism: Burkholderiales bacterium; assembly: GCA_037442725.1. Classification (GTDB taxonomy): domain Bacteria; phylum Pseudomonadota; class Gammaproteobacteria; order Burkholderiales; family Burkholderiaceae_C; genus Pseudaquabacterium. Next base: position 1,361 of record JBBIPS010000274.1, read on the forward strand.
GTCGCCGGGCATGCCTCGGTGCAGGCGCATCGGCCGCTCTCAGTCGTAGCCGTACGAGCGCAGGTGGGCGTCGTCGTCGGCCCAGCCCGAGCGCACCTTGACCCACAGCTCGAGGAAGACCCGGGCGTCGATCAGCCGCTCGAGGTCCTGGCGTGCCTCGCTGCCGATGCGCTTGAGGCGCTCGCCGCCCGCGCCGATCACCATGCCCTTGTGCGCGTCGCGATCGACGACGATGGTGGCGCCGATCCTCACCCGCCGTTGCGGCCGCGCCGGATCGTCCTCCTCGAACTTGTCGATCACCACGGTGCTGCTGTACGGCAGCTCGTCGCCGGTCAGGCGGAACAGCTTCTCGCGGATCAGCTCCGCCGTGAGGAAGCGGTCGCTGCGGTCGGTCAGCGCGTCCTCGTCGTACAGCCAGGCCCGCTGCGGCAGGTAGGGCTCGACGATGGCGAGCAGGTGTTCGACATCGCCGGCCTGGTTGGCCGACATCGGCACGTACTCGGCGAACGCATGACGCTGCTGCAGGCTGCCGAGCCAGGGCAGCAGATCGGTGCGGTGCGCAACGGCGTCGAGCTTGTTGGCAATCAGCAGCACCGGCTTGTCCGCCGGCAGCAGGGCCAGCACCTGGGCATCGTCGGGCCCGAATCGGCCCGCCTCGACGACGAACAGCACCACATCGACATCGCCCAGCACGCCGCGCACGGTGCGGTTGAGCGCACGGTTGAGCGCACTGCGGCCGTGGCCGAGGCCATGGGTCTGAAAGCCCGGGGTGTCGACGAAGGCGAACTGCGCCGCGCCCAGCGTGCGCACGCCGGTGATGCGATGCCGCGTGGTCTGCGCCTTGCGCGAGGTGATGCTGATCTTCTGGCCGACCAGCGCGTTGAGCAGCGTCGACTTGCCGACGTTGGGCCGGCCGACGATGGCCACCAAGCCGCAGCGGTGCGCCCCCTGCGGCGCGCTGGCCAGCGTCATGAACGCAGTGGGCCGCCCGGCCGGTCGCTGGCCTTGAGCCTGGTCAGCAGGCGCTGAGCGGCCTCCTGCTCGGCGCCGCGGCGTGAGCGGCCCTCGCCGTGCGCGGCCAGCCCGAGCATCGATACGGCGCACTCGACATCGAAGACCTGCGCATGCGGCTGGCCGCGGCTGCCGACGATGCGGTAGGCCGGCACCGGCAGCTTGCGCGCCTGCAGCCACTCCTGCAACTCGGTCTTGGCGTCCTTGCGCCAGTTCTCGGCCACCGTGCCCGCGATCAGGTCGCCGAACAACCGGCGCACCAGCTGCAGCGCCGGCGCGAGGCCGGCGTCGACGTAGATGGCGCCGATCAGCGCCTCGACCGCGTCGGCCAGGATCGACGGCCGCAGGGCACCACCGCTGCGCGCCTCGCCCTCGGAAAGGCGCAGCACCTCGGGCAGGCCCAGGCCGAGCGCTGAACGGTGCAGGCTTTCCTCGCGCACCAGGTGCGCGCGCACGCGCGTCAGGTCGCCCTCGTCGGAGCCGGAGAAACGCTCGTACAGCAGGCTCGACACCGCCAGGCTGAGCACCGCGTCACCCAGGAACTCGAGCCGCTCGTTGTGGTCGGCACCGAAGCTGCGGTGCGTCAGCGCCTGCTGCAGCAGTGCAACATCGTTGAAGCGATGACCGAGTCGGGACTGCAGGGCGTCGAGTCGCGGATCCATGCTCAGCCACACGCACCGCAGCAGGGTGCGCGCGCCAGGACCGCCGCCAGCACCCTCACTTGGAGTGGCCCTCGTACTTCAGCAACAGGAACACCGGCCCGATCAGCTCGATCTCCTTCTGGTAGGCGAACCGGATCACGACGCGGTCGTTCTCCTTGGTGATGTCGAGATCGCTGCCGCTGATCGATTCGATCGAATACTCGATCTCCTTCTGCTTGTCGAAGCCGCGCCGGATCTCGGGTACCGTGGCCGGAGCCGCGGCGGCCAGCTTGTCGACGGCGCTCTGGATGGCCTGGTATTCGAGCACCGTGGGCACGGTGCGCACCAGCACATACCCGACGAAGCCGACGACGATGGCCCACATCAGCAGGCCGATCAGCGTCAGGCCGCGCTGCCGCCTCGAAAATCGATGCCCTGGTGTCATGATCCAGCCCGCCCCTTCCGATGGATCAGTTGAAACTACCGATGCGCCGCAGGTTACCAAAGTTCATCCAGACCAGGAACGCACGACCGACGATGTTGCGATCGGGTACAAAACCCCAGAAACGCGAATCCTGCGAGTTGTCGCGGTTGTCACCCATCATGAAGTAGTTTCCGGCCGGCACCTTGCACACCACACCCTCGGCGCTGTAGCGGCAGGCTTCGCTGTGCGCAAAGGTCTTTGGGTCGGGGCCGTAGTAGGCCTGGCGCTTCGTGTCGACCAGGATGTGGTGCTCGACACCGCCCATCGTCTCGCTGAACCTGGGCGCATAGCGCATGCTGTCCTCGTCGTAGTAGTCGCCCTCGGCCTTCGAGTCCACCGGCTTGCCGTTGATGGTGAGTTGCTGGTTCAGATAGGCCACCTCGTCGCCCGGCACGCCGACCACGCGCTTGATGTAGTCGATGCGCGGATCGACCGGATATCGGAACACCACCACGTCGCCCCTCTTGGGGTCGTGGTTGGCGACGATCTTGGTGTTGAGCACCGGCAGGCGCAGCCCGTACTCATACTTGTTCACCAGGATCAGGTCCCCCACCAGCAGTGTCGGCACCATCGAGCCGGACGGGATCTTGAACGGCTCGAACAGGAACGAGCGCAGCAGGAAGACGGCGAGGATGACCGGGAACAACCCGGCGGTCCAGTCGAGCCACCAGGGCTGCATCAACAACTTCTCGCGCGCCGCCTGCACATCGCCATCGACCCGGGCGATGCCCATCTTCTGCAGTTCGGCCCGGCGCAGTGCGTCCTGTGCGGCCAGCGCCTCGGCCGCCTTCAGGCGCGCCGGCGCGAAGCGGTAGCGCTCGGCCAGCCAGTAGCCCAGCGTCACCACGGTCAGCAGCAGCAGCAGCGCGGAGAAGTTGCCGATCCAGTAGCCGAGGTACCAGCCACCGAGGTAGGCGGCCAGGGCGCCGTACAGCACGGCCGTGAGAACACTCATCATGGGTTGTCGTCTTCTTGTTCAGCCTGCACCGACCGGTGTCAGTCTTCCACTTTCAGGATCGCCAGGAAGGCTTCCTGCGGCACCTCGACGGTGCCGATCTGCTTCATGCGCTTCTTGCCGGCCTTCTGCTTCTCGAGCAGCTTCTTCTTGCGCGTGATGTCGCCGCCGTAGCATTTTGCCAGCACGTTCTTGCGCAGGGCCTTGATGTTCTC
>JBBIPS010000275.1:0-4639 GCA_037442725.1 Burkholderiales bacterium
TGGAAGCCAAGCACGTCGAAGTCGTCGATGCCTTCCTGCGCGCCAAGGCCGAGACCGAGAACACGCGTCGCCGCGCCGAGGAGGAGGTTTCCAAGGCGCGCAAGTTCGCGATCGATGCCTTCGCCGAGAGCCTGCTGCCGGTCAAGGACAGCCTCGAAGCGGCGATCGCCATACCCAACGCAACGGTCGAGCAGGTGCTCGAGGGCGTGCACGCCACGCTGCGGCTGCTCGGTGCCGCCCTCGAACGCAACAAGGTGCTGCCCATCGCGCCACCGCCCGGCACCCGCTTCGACCCGCATCAGCACCAGGCGATCAGCGTCGTGCCGGCGGAGCAGGAAGCCAACACCGTGGTGACGGTCCTGCAGAAGGGCTACCTGATCGCCGACCGCGTGCTGCGCCCGGCGCTGGTGACCGTGGCTGGACCCCGATGAGCCCGTTGCGAACCGCGCCGAGGCCGCCGGCATCCCCGGCGCGACGCGGTCCTGCGCACGAATCGGCTCCAGACAGCGCCGGCGCGACCTTGAAAGCGCCGGACTCAACCACACCTCGGAACTAACCGCAGTTTCCTTTCAGGAGCAATCCAAATGGGCAGGATCATCGGCATCGACCTCGGCACGACGAACTCATGCGTCGCCATCATGGAGGGCAACACCACCAAGGTGATCGAGAACAGCGAGGGTGCCCGCACCACGCCGTCGATCGTCGCCTACCAGGAGGACGGCGAGGTGCTGGTCGGCGCCTCGGCCAAGCGCCAGGCCGTCACGAATCCGAAGAACACGCTGTACGCGGTCAAGCGGCTGATCGGCCGCAAGTTCACCGAGAAGGAAGTGCAGAAGGACATCGACCTGATGCCGTACAGGATCGTCGCCGCCGACAACGGCGATGCCTGGGTCGAGGTGCGTGGCAAGAAGCTCGCGCCGCCGCAGATCAGCGCCGAAGTGCTGCGCAAGATGAAGAAGACCGCCGAGGACTACCTCGGCGAGGAAGTGGCCGAGGCGGTGATCACCGTACCGGCGTACTTCAACGACAGCCAGCGCCAGGCCACCAAGGACGCCGGGCGCATCGCCGGCCTCGACGTCAAGCGCATCATCAACGAGCCGACCGCCGCGGCGCTGGCCTTCGGGCTGGACAAGCACACCAAGGGCGACCGCAAGATCGCCGTGTTCGACCTCGGCGGCGGCACCTTCGACATCTCGATCATCGAGATCGCCGACGTCGAGGGCGAGAAGCAGTTCGAGGTGTTGTCGACCAACGGCGACACGTTCCTCGGCGGCGAGGATTTCGACCAGCGCATCATCGACTACATCGTCACCGAGTTCAGGAAGGAGCAGGGCGTCGACCTGACCAAGGACGTGCTGGCGCTGCAGCGGCTCAAGGAAGCCGCCGAGAAGGCGAAGATCGAACTCTCGAACAACACCCAGACCGACGTCAACCTGCCGTACATCACGGCCGACGCGTCGGGGCCGAAGCACCTGAACATCAAGCTGACGCGGGCCAAGCTCGAAAGCCTGGTGGAAGACCTGATCGGGCGCACCATCGAACCCTGCCGCGTCGCGATCAAGGATGCCGGCGTCAAGGTCGGCGAGATCGACGACGTGATCCTGGTCGGCGGCATGAGCCGCATGCCCAAGGTGCAGGAGATGGTCAAGGAGTTCTTCGGACGCGAGCCGCGCAAGGACGTCAATCCGGATGAAGCCGTCGCCGTCGGCGCCGCGATCCAGGGCCAGGTGCTCGGCGGCGAGCGCAAGGACGTGCTGCTGCTCGACGTGACTCCGCTGTCGCTGGGCATCGAGACCTTAGGCGGCGTGATGACCAAGATGATCAAGAAGAACACGACCATCCCGACCAAGTTCAGCCAGGTGTTCAGCACCGCCGACGACAACCAGCCGGCGGTGACGATCAAGGTCTACCAGGGCGAGCGCGAGATGGCCTCGGGCAACAAGAGCCTGGGCGAGTTCAACCTCGAGGGCATTCCGCCGGCCGCGCGCGGCACGCCGCAGATCGAGGTGACCTTCGACATCGACGCCAACGGCATCCTGCACGTCGGCGCGAAGGACAAGTCCACCGGCAAGGAAAACAAGATCACGATCAAGGCCAACTCGGGCCTGAACGAGGACGAGATCCAGAAGATGGTCAAGGACGCCGAGCTCAACGCGGCCGAGGATCACCGCAAACTCGAGCTGGTGCAGGCGCGCAACCAGGCCGATGCGACGATGCATTCGGTCCGGAAGAGCCTGGCCGACTACGGTGGCAAGCTCGACGCTGGCGAGAAGGAGAAGATCGAGGCCGCGTTGAAGGACGTCGAGGAAGCCCTCAAGAGCGACGACAAGGCCAGCATCGACGCCAGGACCGAAGCGCTGATGACGGCAAGCCAGAAGCTCGGCGAGAAGATGTACGCCGAGCAGGCTGCGGCCAAGGCGGCGGGCGGCGACGCGGCCGGCGGGGCCGCCGCCGGTGCCGAAGCGCCGAAGCCCGACGCTGGAGCCGCCGACGACAATGTCGTCGACGCCGAGTTCAAGGAAGTCAAGAAGTGACAAGGGGGGTGGGGCAGTCGCCGGGCTGCCCGACCCTGACCGCCGCGCTCAGTGGTTCCAGGCCGATGCCTGATCCGCGGCGCGGCGTTCCCGTTTGAAGAGCCCTGGGAATTTCATGGCAAAGCGCGATTACTACGACGTCCTCGGAGTGCCCAAGAACGCCTCCGACGAAGACATCAAGAAGGCCTACCGCAAGTTGGCCATGAAGCATCACCCGGACCGCAACCAGGGTGCCGATTCGAAGCGGGCCGAGGAGCGGTTCAAGGAGGCCAAGGAAGCGTACGAGATGCTCTCGGACGCCCAGAAACGCGCCGCCTACGATCAGTACGGTCACGCCGGCGTCGACCCCAACACCGGTGTCGGCGCCGGCTTCCGCGGCGGCGGCGCGGAGGGCTTCGGTGGCTTTGCCGAGGCCTTCGGCGACATCTTCGGCGACATCTTCAACAACGGTGGCGGACGCCGCGCCGGCGGCCAGCAGGTCTACCGCGGCGCGGACTTGTCGTACGCGATGGAGATCTCGCTCGAGGAAGCGGCGCGCGGCAAGGAGGCGCAGATCCGCATCCCGAGCTGGGAGGCCTGTGACACCTGCCACGGCACCGGCGCCAGGCCCGGCACCAGCGCCAAGACCTGCAGCACCTGCAACGGCGCCGGCACGGTGCACATGCGCCAGGGCTTCTTCAGCATCCAGCAGACCTGCCCGCACTGCCGTGGCGCCGGCAAAACCATCGCCGAGCCCTGCGTCGTGTGCAGCGGCGCCGGCAAGATCAAGCGGCAGAAGACGCTCGAAGTCAAGATCCCTGCCGGTATCGCCGAGGGCATGCGCATCCGCTCGGCCGGCAACGGCGAACCGGGCAGCAATGGCGGCCCGCCGGGCGACCTGTACATCGAGATCCGTATCAAGGAACACGACATCTTCGAGCGTGACGGCGACGACCTGCACTGCACCGTGCCGGTGCCGTTGACCACCGTGGCGCTGGGCGGCACGATCGAGGTGCCCACGCTCGGCGGCAAGGCCGAGATCGAGTTGCCCGAGGGCACCCAGCACGGCAAGACCTTCCGCCTGCGCGGCAAGGGTATCAAGGGGCTGCGCTCGAGCTACCCCGGCGACCTGTACTGCCACGTGGCGGTGGAGACACCGGTCAAGCTGAGCGAGCACCAGCGCAAGCTGTTTGCCGAGCTCGACGAGTCACTGCGCAAGGGCGGTGAGAAGCACTCGCCCAACGCCAAGAGCTGGACCGACAAGGTCAAGGACCTGTTCAAGTAGTCGCTGCTGCTGCGACCGGGCGCCAGACCCGGCCGCAGCCACGCTGCAGCCGGGTCAGTACTCGCCGCGGCCGGCGCTGCCCGGGGCAAGGTTGTCGAAGCGCGTCAACGGCTTCAGGAAGGTAAGCTTGATCGTGTCGACCGGGCCGTTGCGCTGCTTGCCGACGATGATCTCGGCCACGCCGGGTTCCTTGCTTTCCTTGTTGTAGTAGTCGTCGCGGTAGATGAACATGATGACGTCGGCGTCCTGCTCGATGGCGCCGGATTCGCGCAGGTCGCTCATCATCGGCCGCTTGTCGGTGCGGCTCTCGACGCTGCGGTTCAGTTGCGACAGCGCCATCACCGGACATTGCAATTCCTTCGCCAGGGCCTTCAGCCCGCGCGAGATCTCGCTGATCTCGGTGGCGCGGTTCTCGCCGTCGGAGCGTTCGGTGCCGCTCATCAGCTGCAGGTAGTCGACCACGAGCAAGCCGAGCGTGCCACCGAACTGGCGCGCCATGCGTCTGGCGCGTGCGCGCAACTCGGCCGGGTTCAGCGCCGGCGTCTCGTCGATGAAGAGCTGTGCCTTGCCGAGCTTGTCCACCGCTTCGGTCAGCCGACCCCATTCGTCGTCGCGCAGCGCGCCGGTGCGAAGGTGCTGCTGGTCGATGCGGCCGAGCGAGCCGACCATGCGCAGTGCGAGCTGCGCGGCGCCCATTTCCATCGAGAACACGACGACCGGCAGGCCCTCGTTGACGGCGACGTGTTCGCCGATGTTCAGCGCGAACGCGGTCTTGCCCATCGACGGGCGGCCCGCAACGATGATCAGATCGCCCGGCTGCAGGCCGGCGGTCATGCGGTCG
>JBBIPS010000276.1:0-4631 GCA_037442725.1 Burkholderiales bacterium
CCGGTGCTCCTCGCCTGCGCCGCTGGCGCCCTGTCCTCGCCACCGACACGCTGCTGGCGCTGGCCAGCGTCGGCTTCGCGCTCGGCTTCAACGCGCCGTTCTGGCGCGCGCTGCTGGCCGGGCGCGAGCTCGACCAGCCGCTCACCTGGTGGTTCGTCGCCGCCGTGGCCGTCGCGCTGGCGGCGTTGCACTTCGTCGTCGTCGCACCGCTGGCCAACCGCTTCACGGTGCGGCCGCTGCTGACCTTGCTGATCCTGGTGGCCGCGTTCGCGAGCTACTTCATGCAGCGCTACGGCGTCTACCTCGACCCGGACATGCTGCGCAACGTGCTGCACACCGATGTCAAGGAGGCCAGCGAACTGCTCGGCTGGGCGCTGCTGCCGCACCTGTTCGGCTACGCGGTGCTGCCGATCGCGCTGCTGTGGCGCGTGCGGCCGCTGCAGCGGCACTGGGGCGCATCGCTCTGGCGCCGGCCGCTGGCCTGGCTGCTGGCCGCGGCGCTCGGCGCGGGCGCGCTGCTGTCGGTGTTCCAGGACGTCGCCGCGACGATGCGCAACCACAGGCAGCTGCGCTATCTCATCACACCGGCCAACGCGCTGTGGTCGCTCGCCGTCGTGCTGGGCAAGGACACACGCGCGGCGACGCAGCCGCGCGCGGTGATCGGCGCGGACGCCGCACGCACTGCGCTCGCCGCCGTGCCCGGGCGCAAGCCGCTGCTGCTGGTGCTGGTGCTGGGCGAGACCGTGCGCGCCGCCAACTGGGGCCTGAACGGCTATGCGCGCCAGACCACGCCGCAGCTCGCGGCGCGACCCGATGTGATCTCGTTCGGCCGCGTCGGCAGTTGCGGCACCAACACCGAGGTCTCGCTGCCGTGCCTGTTCTCGCCGTGGGGTCGACGCGGCTACGACGAGGCGCGTATCCGCGGCAGCCAGGGGCTGCTGCAGGTGCTGCAGCGCGCCGGAGTGCAGGTCTTCTGGCGTGACAACCAGAGCGGTTGCAAGGGGGTGTGCGACGGCCTGCCGTCGCAACTGCTGCCGGCGGACGCGGTGCCGGCCCTGTGCGACGGCGAGCGCTGCCTCGACGAGGTGCTGCTGCACGGCCTGGACGACATCGTGCGCGTGCAGGGCGGCGCCGACGGCCGCGCCGACCAGTTGCTGGTGCTGCACCCGCTCGGCAACCACGGCCCGGCCTACTACCGGCGCTACCCGGCGGCGTTCCGCCGCTTCACGCCGACCTGCGACACGCCCGACCTGCGCCGCTGCAGCCGCGAGCAGATCGTCAACGCCTACGACAACGCGCTGCTCTACACCGACCACGTGCTGGCACGCGCGCTCGCCTACCTCGAGGCGCGCAGCGCGACGCACGACACGGCGCTGATCTACGTCTCCGATCACGGCGAATCGCTCGGCGAGGGCGGTCTGTACCTGCACGGCCTGCCATTCGCGATCGCCCCCGACGTGCAGACGCAGGTGCCGATGTTGGTGTGGCTGTCACGCGGCTTCGCGCAGAGCCAGCGCATCGACCTGGCCTGCCTGCGCCGGCGCGCGGCGCAGCCGGCGTCGCACGATCACCTGTTCCACAGCATGCTCGGCCTGCTCGACGTGACGACGCGACTGTACGAACCGGCATTCGACCTGGTCGCCGGCTGCCGGCGCTGAGACGCTGCCGCCCTGCGCCACTGAACCCTCGGGAGAACGGCATGAACCTCGCTCTCTGGCTGCAGACGAGCGCCCGCGTCTGGCCCGATCGACCGGCGGTGGCGCACGGCACGCGCACGGTCTGGACCTACGGCGACCTGGCCGGGGTCGTCGCGCGCATCGCTGCCGGATTGCGCGCGCGCGGCATCGCCCGCGGCGACCGCATCGGCCTGTTCATGGGCAACTCGACCGACTACCTGGCCGCGATGTGGGGCGCCTGGTGGGCCGGCGCGGTGCTGGTGCCGATGAACGCGCGGCTGCACGGCCGCGAGGCGGCGTGGATCGCCGGCCACAGCGGCCAGCGGCTGTGCCTGGTCGACACCGCACATGCCGCCGAACTCGCGCCGCACCTGCCCGAAGGCTGCACGCTGGTCGACGACGCCGGCGCGCTGCGCAGCGCGGTGCCGCTGCCGCAACCGGCCGGGCGCAGCGAGGACGATGCGGCGTGGCTGTTCTACACCAGCGGCACCACCGGCCGGCCCAAGGGCGTGACGCTGACGCAGCGCAACCTGCGCTGGGCCGCGATGGCCTACGTCGCCACGGTGCAGCCGGTGGCGCCGGGCGACGCCTTCCTGCACCCGGCGCCGCTGTCGCACGGCAGCGGCCTGTACCACCTGCCGTACGTGATGAACGGCGGCGTCAACGTCGTGCCGGCCTCGGGTGGGCTCGACGAGGCCGAGTTCTTCGCCCTGGCCGCGCACTGGCGCAACGCCTCGACCTTCGCCGCGCCGACCATCGTCAAGCGCCTGGCGACGCATGCGCAGCAGCAACTCCAGGGCGCCGACGCGCGGGCCCTGGCGCGTGGCCTCGACGGCCTGGCGACGATCGTCTACGGCGGCGCACCGATGTACCTGGCCGACCTCGAAGCCGCACGCGCCGCGCTCGGGCCGCACCTGGCACAGATCTACGGCCAGGGCGAGAGCCCGATGACGATCACCGTGCTGCCGCGGTCGGTGATCGAGGATCGCGGCCACCCGCGCTGGCGCGAGCGCATGGCGTCGGTCGGCTTCGCGCAGCCGATGGTCGAAGTCTCGGTGCGCTCGCCCGACGGCCAGGCGCTGCCGGCCGGCGCCGCGGGCGAAGTCTGCGTCAGGGGCGAGGTGGTGATGGCCGGCTACTGGCAGCAGCCCGAAGCCACCGCGGCGGCACTGCGCGACGGCTGGCTGTGGACCGGCGACGTCGGGCGCCTCGACGAGCACGGCTTCCTGACGCTGCTCGACCGCAGCAAGGACCTGGTGATCAGCGGCGGCAACAACATCTATCCGCGCGAAGTCGAGGAGGCGCTGTTGACGCATCCAGCCGTGGCCGAGGTGGCGGTGATCGGCCGCCCCGACGCCGAGTGGGGTGAGTCGCTGGTGGCCTATGTGGTGCGCCGGGCGCCGCACGACGCCGCGGCCGACGCCGAGACGGCCGCCGCGCTCGACGCGCACTGCCTGGCGCAGATCGCGCGCTACAAGCGGCCCAAGCTGTGGCGCTTCGTCGCCGAGCTGCCGAAGAACAACTACGGCAAGGTGCTCAAGACCGCACTGCGCGAGATCGAGGCGCGACGCGGCGCGGACGACACCGCGCGCTGAGGCGCAGCGTCAGCCGAGCCGGCGCAGCGCCTGCGCCAGATCCGCCTGCAGGTCGGCCACCCCCTCGAGGCCGATCGAGAAGCGCACCAGATGCCCTTCGAGGTCGGTGCGCCTGTCGCGCAGCGTCGCCAGCTCGTAGGGCACGACCAGGCTCACCGGCCCGCCCCACGAGTAGCCGATCCTGAACAGGCGCAGTGCGTCGACGAATGCGTCGATCTGGCGCGGCTGCAGCGCCGGATCGAGCAGGATCGAGAACAGCCCGGCCGCTGCGGTGCAGGTGCCGGCCCAGTGCGCGTGCCCGGGCGAGCCGTCCAGCGCCGGATGCAGCACGCGCCTGACGGCGGGTTGCCGCCCCAGGAAATGCGCGAGCTCGCGTGCCGCGGCGTCCTGCGCGTGATAGCGCAGCGCGATCGTCGGCAACGAGCGCAGCACCAGCTCGGCATCGTTGGCGGCCACGCCGATGCCCAACCGGCCGTGTGCCTGCAGGATGCGCTGGTGCAGCGCTTCGTCGCGCGTGACGACCGCGCCCATCAGCACGTCGGCGCCGCCCGACGGGTACTTGGTCAGCGCGTGCATCACGATGTCGGCGCCCTGCGCCGCACCCGGCGCGCCGAGGTCGAAGCCGTTGAACGCCAGGCCGGCGCCCCAGGTGTTGTCCAGCGCGGTCGCGACGCCGCGTGCACGCGCCGCCGCGGCCAGCCCGCGCAGGTCGGGGAACTCCATCGTCACCGAGCCGGCGGCCTCGAGCCAGACCAGCCGCGTGCACGCGCCGATCATGGCGGCCAGCGCCGCGGCGTCCTGCGGGTCGTACAGGCGGTGCGCGATGCCCCAGTCGGCCAGCAGCGTGCGCGCCATCTCCCTGGACGGGCCGTAGACGTTTTCGGGCAGCAGCACCTCGTCACCCGCCCTGAGCAGCGCGACGTTGACCATCATGATCGCCGCCAGTCCGCTCGGCGCGAGCACGCAGTGCGCGCCGCCTTCGAGCGTGGCGATGCGCTGCTCGAGCGTGAACGTCGTCGGCGTGCCGTGCAGCCCGTAGGTGTAGCCGGCGCGGCTCTTCCAGCTGCGCGCGCGCAGCGCGGCAACGTCCTTGAAGATCACCGTCGAGGCCTTGAACACCCCGGGCGGCACGGCGTCGAAGCCGGCCGGCGGCCGGTAGGGGTGGTGGATCAGGTGCGTGATCTTGTCTTCGGCTTGGCTCATGGCGGCGGCTTGGCAACGGGTGCCTTCAGATGGGTTGGCCGACCAGGTCGTGACCCTCGGCAGCGACGATGCGGGCGCGCGTGAACTCGCCCACCTTCAATGTCCTGGACGCCTTCGAGGGCGGCAGCAGTCGCACCGTGCCGTCGATCTCGGGCGC
>JBBIPS010000277.1:0-4620 GCA_037442725.1 Burkholderiales bacterium
CTGCAGCGGGGCAGGCGTCGGAGCAGGCCAGCGCGCTGCGGTTGCAGGCGCGCGCGCAAACCCAGCTCGACGCCACGACCGCCGCCGCTGAGGCACTGGCGCGCGCGCTGCAGATCGACCGCGCGCTGGGCCAGCCCGACCGCGTCGCGCTCGACCTGGTCTACGCCGCCGAGAACGAGCAACGCCGCGGCGATCCGGTGTCGGCGCGCGACTACCTGGACCGTGCACTGTCGGTCTACACCGCGACCGGTGACGTCCGCGGCGCCGCTGCCGTGCAGCAGCAGCTGGCCAAGACGCGCTGACCCGACCCGTGAACCGTTCGTCAGCGTAGGCAACACTGCATGAACTCGGGCTTTGCTGCCGCGCCGACCTGCTGCTTCAGCGGTTGGATCACCCCGCACGCGATCGGGCCGCGCGGCAGCCTGCCGGGCGCGGCGCCGGCTTCACTGCTGCGACTGCAGGCCCGGTTCAGTGATCTGCGACAGCCTCGATTCGGCGCGCTCGACGTCGGCGGAGAGCCGCGCGGCGACCAGCCCGATGAGGTGGAAGCCGAACTGCGGATTCTGGAAGTAGAGCTGCTTGACCGTGCCCTCGTCGATCGTCAGCACGGTGCAGTCGCTGACGCAGCGCGCCGTGCGGGTGCGCCGCTTGGCCGGCGAGAACAGCGCGATCTCGCCGAAGATGCGCCCCGGCGCGATCTCACGCCCGATGTCGGCCAGTTCGATTCGACCCTCGACCAGCATGTACAGGCGGTCGGCATGGTCGCCCTTGCGGAACAGCACGTGCCCGGCCCGGTAGCGGCGCGTCTTCATGTACGGCTTGAGCCACAGTCCCGACAGGTTGCTCGACGCCTCGGCCGCGGTGACGCGGCGCGTCAGGCGCATCATCTCGCGCGCACGGTACAGGTTGATCGGCAACAACGCGGCCGCCACGAGCAGCGTCGTGATCGACGGATGCAGCGCGCCAAAGACCAGGAAGCCGAGGTTGCCGCCGACCGTCAACCAGCGCAGCGGGATCATCGTGCGCACGAAGGCGCCGGCCACCACCAGAGATGCGCCGACGACCGCGGCAAGATAGGCCGCGATCTCGGTCGGCGAGGCTGCGATGGCGGCGATTTGGGTCGAAACCAGCGCACCGATCTCCGACAAGGTCATCCATGTCCCCCGGGTGGATGGCGGGCCACGCCGTCGCGGCATTCGACCCTCGCCTTGCGTCGCCGCCGCAGGCGCTGCATTCTGCCGCAGTGGTTTTGCGCCTACAAGCAAACGACGGGCCGCTCCCGAGTTTGCTTGCCCCCTCGGAGGGCGGTCGACGTCTTTCGTCGGGCTGGGGGCTTTCACACACAAGCGCTGCGCTGCGTCGCGCAAGGCGGCGACAATCGCGCGTCGCGCGGCAGCGCAGGCATGCCGATCGCGGTGTGAGCGGCTTCTCGAGGACGCAGCAGCCATGCAGTCAGACACGCGGCAATCGATGGTGGTCTGCGAACGCTGCGGGCAGGCCCATCGCTGGGTCCGCCTGGCGCCACGCGCCGTGGCCCGCTGCTCGCGCTGCGACGCCGTGCTCGGCCGCGGCCACCGGCTCGGTGTGCAACCATTGCTGGCGCTGACGCTGACGGCACTGGTGGTGTTCCTGATCGCCAACGGCAGCGACATGATCTCGATCCGCCTGGGCGGCGTCGAGCAGCGCACGACGTTTCCCGCCGCCATCGCCGAGGCCTGGCGCGACGGCGAACATGCGGTGGCCGCGCTGGCGGCGCTCACGGCACTGCTGGCGCCGGCATTGTTCATCGGCCTGCGGCTGTACCTGCTGCTGCCGCTGGCGGCCGGGCGCATGGCGGCGGGTGCCGCGCCATGCCTGCGGCTGCTGTACCAGGCGTCGCGCTGGAACACGGTGGAGGTACTCACCGTGGCCGCACTGCTGGCGCTGGTGCGCATCGCGGCGCTGGCACAGGCGTCGCCCGGCCCGGGGCTGATCGCGTTCGGCGCGCTGGCGCTGCTGCTGGCGGCGATCGAGTCGGCCGGACTGCGCCACCTCTGGTGGCATGTGCCATGACGGCCGCGCCCGATCGACTCGACGCGAACGGCGCTGCCGCGGCGCTGGCGCCCGCTGGCGCCGGCGCGTGGCTGGGCTGCGAATGCTGCGGCCTGGTGTCGTCGCTCGATCGCGTCGATGCTGCCGCGCCGGCGCACTGCCCGCGCTGCGGCCATGCGCTGCACTGGCGCAAGCCGATGAGCTTGCAGCGCACCTGGGCCTGCCTGATCGCTGCCGCAGTGCTGTACGTTCCCGCCAACGCGCTGCCGATCATGCAGACGACACAGGCTTTCCGCGAGACGCAACACACGCTGCTGGGCGGCATTGCCGAGCTCTGGCTCGACGGTGCCTGGGGCCTGGCGACGATCGTCTTCATCGCCAGCATCGCGGTGCCGTTGATGAAGATCGGAGCACTCGCGCTGCTGGCCTGGAGCGTACGTTCCGCGCCGCACTGGCGCCGCCTGGAGCGTGCGCGCGTGTTCGGCCTGATCGAAGCGGTCGGGCATTGGTCGATGCTCGACGTCTACGTCGTCGTCCTGCTCGCGGCGATGGTGCGCTTCGGCTCGATCGCCAGCGCCCAGCCCGGGCCGGGCCTGCTCGCCTTTGCCGCGGTGGTGGTGCTGACGATGCTGGCGACGCACAACTTCGACGCCCGCATGATCTGGCAGGAGCCCGAAGCCCATGGTTGAGCCCGCGCCGGCCTCAGCCGCCGAGGCCGCAAACGCGACTCCCGGGCCGGCCCCGGCGCCCGACAGTGCCGGCGCGGACCCGGCGCTGCCCGAGCCGCGCATCGTGCGCAGCAGGCGGGCGCGGCTGTCGCTGGTCTGGTTGGTGCCGCTGCTGGCGGTGCTGATCGGTGCCGGCCTGGTGGTGCGCCATTTCCTGCAGACTGGGCCGCGCATCGAGATCGAGTTCAGCACGGCTGAAGGGCTGGAACCCGGCAAGACCGAAGTCCGATACAAGGAGGTGGTGATCGGCCGCGTGCGGACGGTGACACTGCGCGACGACCTGCAGCACGTCATCGCCGAGGTGCAGCTCGACCGCTCGGCCGCCCGCGTCGCGGTCCAGGACACCACGTTCTGGGTCGTCCGGCCGCGCATCGGCATCGGCGGCGTCAGCGGCCTGGCCACGCTGCTGTCGGGCGCCTACATCGGCGTCGACGCCGGCGCGTCCGAAGACAGCCGCACGACCTTCGTCGGCCTCGATGCGGCGCCGCACGTGCTGCGCGGCGAGCCCGGCGCGACCTTCATCCTGCGCGCCGCCGACCTCGGCTCGCTCGACGTCGGCTCGCCCGTCTACTACCGCCGCACGCGCGTCGGCCGGGTGGTCGGCTACACCCTTGACGCCGCGGCCGACGAGCTGTCGGTGAGCCTCTTCATCGAGGCACCCTACCTGCGGCTGGTGACGCCGCAGACGCGCTTCTGGAACGCCAGCGGCGTCGACCTGACGCTCGACGCCAACGGCTTGTCGGTCAACACCCAGTCGGTCGCCGCGGTGCTGGCCGGCGGCGTGACCTTCGAGCAGCCCGCCGACGCGCCACACACTGCACCGGCCGCCGCCGGCAGCCAGTTCAGGCTGTTCAGCGACCGCCAGTCGGCATTGGCTCCGCCGCGCGGGCCGGCGCTGCCGGTGCGCATGGTCTTCGACGGCTCGTCGCGGGGTTTGAGCGTGGGCGCGCCGATCGACTTCCTCGGCGTGCAGATCGGCAAGGTACGCGGCGTCTCGCTGCAGTACGACGCCCGCCGCCAGCGCTTCCCGGTGCAGGTGCTGGCCGACCTGTACCCGCTGCGGTTGGGCGCCGTCCCAGGCGCGCCGGCCAAGCGCGCCGCCGATGGCGCCGGCGCAGACCAGGCACTGCTGCGGCGCCTGGTTGCGAGCGGGCTGCGCGCCCAGTTGCGCAGCGGCAACCTGCTCACCGGCCAGCTCTACGTGGCGATGGACTTCTACCCGAAGGCCGCACCCGCCCAGCTCGAGGTGCGCGACGGCGTGCTGACGCTGCCCAGCGTGCCCGGCGCGCTGAGCGAGCTGCAGTCGCAGGTGGCGCAGATCGTGGAGAAGCTCAGCAAGATGCCGTTCGACGAGATCGGCCGCAACCTGGCCGACACGCTGCGTCAGACCGACGCGACGCTGAAGGCGCTCACGCCCGACGCGAAGAAGACGCTGGTCGAGGCGCAGCACACGCTCGCGGCCGCGCAGCAGATGCTGCAGCAGCTCGGCCCCGAGGCGCAGCAGTCGATGGTCGAGCTGCGGCGTGCAGTGGCCAGTGCGCAGGCCGCACTCGAGCGACTCGACCGCAACGTGCTCGACGATGCTGCGCCGCTGCCGCGGCGCGTCGACCAGGCACTGTCCGAAGTGCAGCGCGCCGCGCAATCGCTGCGCTTGCTGGCCGAGACCTTGCAGCGCAATCCCGAGTCGCTGTTGCGCGGCAAGCCCGCCGACCCGGCGCTGCCCGACCGAGGGGGGTCGCCATGATCCGCGTGGGCAAGTCCGTCGCTGCGGCACGCCATGAAGCCGCGTGCCAACCGATGCGCCAGGCGCTTCGCCGGACCACGGGTCAGGCCGGGCCCCGGGCCGAACCGACGGCCGCGC
>JBBIPS010000278.1:0-4590 GCA_037442725.1 Burkholderiales bacterium
CCGCGTCGTGCCCCCCGGCTTCGGCATCGTGCACCAGGTCAACCTCGAGTACCTGGCGCGCGGCGTCCACAAGACCAAGGCCGGCGTCTACTACCCCGACACGCTGGTCGGCACCGACAGCCACACGACGATGATCAACGGCATCGGCGTCGTCGGCTGGGGCGTCGGCGGCATCGAGGCCGAGGCGGCGATGCTGGGCCAGCCGGTGTACCTGCTGATGCCCGACGTGGTCGGCGTCGAACTGGTCGGGCGGCTGCGCGAGGGTGTCACCGCCACCGATCTGGTGCTCACCGTCACCGAGCGGCTGCGGCGCGAGAAGGTGGTGGGCCAGTTCGTCGAGTTCTTCGGCGCCGGCACGGCGAGCCTGGCGGTGCCGGACCGCGCGACGATCGCCAACATGGCGCCCGAATACGGCGCGACGATGGGCTTCTTTCCGGTCGACGACAGGACGCTCGATTACCTCGCCGGCACCGGACGCCGCAAGTCCGAGCTCGAGGCCTTCGAGGCTTACTTCAAGACGCAGCGACTGTTCGGCGTGCCGCGCGCCGGCCAGATCGACTACAGCCGGGTCGTGCAACTCGATCTGGGCCGCGTCGCGCCGTCGCTGGCCGGCCCCAGGCGGCCGCAGGACCGCATCGAGATCGGCGCTGTCGCGACGCAGTTCCGCACGCTGTTCAGCGCGCCGCCCGAGGCCGGCGGCTTCAACCGTCCGGCCGGCCAGATCGATGCGGCGCGCACGACGCGCAGCGGGCTCGCGCTGCACCATGGTGATGTGCTGATCGCCGCGATCACCTCCTGCACCAACACCAGCAACCCGAGCGTGCTGCTCGCTGCAGGACTGCTGGCGAAGAACGCCGTCGAGCGCGGCCTGCGCGTGGCACCGCACATCAAGACCTCGCTGGCGCCGGGCTCGCGCGTGGTCACCGAGTACCTCGACAAAGCCGGCCTGCTGAAGTATCTCGACCAGCTCGGCTTCAACGTCGCCGCCTACGGCTGCACGACCTGCATCGGCAACGCCGGCGACCTCGCGCCCGAGATCAACGAGACCGTCACCGGCAACGATCTGGTCTGTGCCGCGGTGCTGTCGGGCAACCGCAACTTCGAAGCGCGCATCCACCCGAACCTGAAGGCCAACTTCCTGGCCAGCCCGCCGCTGGTGGTGGCGTACGCGA
This sequence comes from Burkholderiales bacterium, assembly GCA_037442725.1. Taxonomy (GTDB): domain Bacteria; phylum Pseudomonadota; class Gammaproteobacteria; order Burkholderiales; family Burkholderiaceae_C; genus Pseudaquabacterium. Next base: position 1,173 of record JBBIPS010000278.1, read on the forward strand.
TCGCCGGCACCGTCAGCCGCGACCTGATGACCGAGCCGGTCGGCCACGACGCGCACGGCCGGGCCGTGTTCCTCGGCGACATCTGGCCGACCGGCGACGCGATCCACGCGCTGATGAAGCACGCGCTCGACCCGCAGGCGTATCGGCGCAACTACGCGCAGCTGGCCACCCGGCCCGGCAAGCTGTGGCAGCAGATCGAAGACGCCACGGGTGAGGTCTACCCCTGGCCGCCGGGCAGCTACATCGCCGAACCGCCGTTCTTCGCCGGCTTCACGCTGCAGCCGCCTGCGCTGGCAGCCGGGGTACGGCGCGCGCGCGTGCTGGCGCTGTTCGGTGACTCGATCACCACCGACCACATCTCGCCCGCCGGCGCGATCAAGGACAGCTCGCCTGCCGGGCTGTACCTGCAGTCGCTGGGCATCCGACCGACCGACTTCAACAGCTACGGTGCGCGCCGCGGCAACCACGAGGTGATGATGCGCGGCACCTTCGCCAACGTGCGCATCAGGAACCTGATGCTGCCCGCCGCTGCCGACGGCTCGCGCGAGGAAGGCGGTCTGACGCTGTACCGGCGCGTGCCGAACGACGGAGCCCGCCACGCGGCCGGCGACGGTGCGGCAAGGATGTCGATCTACGACGCGGCGATGCGCTACCTCGCCGAGGGCACGCCGACGGTGATCTTCGCCGGCGAGGAGTACGGCACCGGGTCGAGCCGCGACTGGGCTGCCAAGGGCACGCAACTGCTGGGCGTCAGGGCCGTGGTGGCCAAGAGCTTCGAGCGCATCCACCGCAGCAACCTGGTCGGCATGGGTGTGCTCCCGCTGCAGTTCCGTGGCAGCCAGAGTTGGCAGCAACTGGGGCTGGCCGGAGACGAGTTGATCGACGTCGTCGTCGACGGCGAACTCGCGCCGCAGCGCGCAGCGGCGCTGGTGATCCACCGCGCCGACGGCAGGACCGATCGCGTCAGCGTCACGCTGCGCATCGACACGCCGATCGAGGTCGACTACTACCGGCACGGCGGCATCCTGCCGTTCGTGCTGCGGCAGTTGCTCGCCGGCTGACCCGGCCGCGGCCCGGTGGTGGCCGCTGTGGCGTCATTGGCCGGCCGCCGCCGTCGGCCGGCCGGCCGAGTACGCCGCGATCGCGCGCTTGAGGTCGCGGTACTGCGCGCAGCTCCACGGGCACAGCTTGTCGAGCGCACGCAGGTGAAGCGCCGCCTGTTCGGGCTGGCCGGCCATCAGGTAGGCCTCGCCGATGTACTCGTGCGCGCCGCGGTGCCCGGGGTCGATCGCCAGCGCGCGCTGGTACGCGCCGAAGGCCGCGTCGAGCCGGCCCGACTTGCGGTACGCGTAGCCGAGCCAGTTGTGGCCGTCGGCGTCGTCGCGGTGGAGTGCGAGGTGGCTCTCGAGCAGTGCGATCGCCTCCGGATAGCGCTGCGCCTTGATCGCCGTGACGGCCTTGTCCACCTCGGTCGACGCCCTGGCGGCGTCGCCACCACCACCACCGCCGCCGCCACCACCACCGCCGTCGGCGAGTGCCGGCGGCATGCCCAGGGCCGCCAATCCCACGACGACGAGAACCTCGCGAAGCTTCATCACGCACCTCCATCGGCGCGTCGACCGCCGAGCGCCCGTGGGCGTATACGCCGCAGCCCGTGCCTTGCATCCGGACCCCGGCCACAAGGTACGCGCCGGCAAGGCATGCCGGCGCGACCGGACGGTTGCCGTCGACGACACATCGCGTCGATCCGCGCTGCGCGGAAGTTGCAGCCTCGCTGCAGCGTACACCGGCGTGTCCCTCGCCCGGCGCAGTGCCGGGCCCGGGCGCGGCGGAGGCAGACATGATGCTCGATCGCAAGACCTTCCTGATCGAACTGGCCGGCACGGCCGGCGTGCTGGTGCTCGGCGGCTGTGGCGGCGGCGACAGTGCCGGCGCCGCTGCGCCGATGCCGGCAGCCGGCACCTGTGCGGCCGCGATCCAGGACAACCACGGCCATGTGCTGACGATACCGATCGCCGACCTGGACTCGACCGTGGCGATGACCTACAGCATCCAGGGCAGCGCCGACCACAGCCACAGCGTCACCTTCAGCGCAGCGCAACTCGCCGACCTGAAGGCCGGCAGGATCGTCAGCATCGTCTCCACGACCACGCTGAGTCATTCGCACGCCATCGACGAACGCTGCGCCTGAGCCTGCGCACGCGGCGCTGCCCGCGCCGGCGCGCTGTGCGAATCGACTCACCCCGCGGTCGACCTGCGTTCAACGGCTGGACCCGCCCGAGCCGGCTGCGCGGTGGCAGATTGGCCGCGCCGAGCCCGGACACAAGGCGCCCTGCGATCGGCTCGATCCTGGCAAGGACGCGGGCGTCCCCGCCGGCCGCAACCGGCCGGGTCGACGCCGCGGCGGGTTCATGGCCGCGGGGCGGAGCGCGCAGGCGGGCAGTCCCGAGCCCTGCCCATGCCTGGCGCAGCGCAGAGCCTGTGGCCTGGCACCGCCTGCAACGAGGCGCGGCGCCGCCAGCGTGCCGCAGCGCGGCTCGATCGGGTGCGTCGCGCTCGCACGCCACCGGATTACTGCCGTCGTGACCTCCAGACCCGGCGCTCATGGGGAATCGCTGATGAAGGCAGGCGGTCAACTGCCGAATCCAGGGTCAGTCGATCGATCGCGTGCGACCCACGGCGGCCGCGGATCCGGCCGCCGGATGCCGGTGGGTCAAGCCGTGGTGCAGGCTGCCCGCGCTGCCGTCACGGCGTCGGGTGGCCGCCGAGCTTGTCGAGCAACTCGATCAGCATCGCGTGTTCGGCGCGGCTGAGCCTGTGCAGCAGCTCGCGTTCCATTGGTTCGGCGGCCGCTGTGGCCTCGTGCGCGAGCTTGCGCCCCGGTGTGGTGAGGACGACGTTCTGCGACCTGCCGTCGAGCGGGTTGGGCTCGCGCCGGATCAGGCCGCGTGCCTGCAGGCGGTCGAGCAGCAGCGTCAGGTTGGGCGCGGTGACCGCCAGCGCGCGCGCGAGTCGCTTGGGCGGCAGCGCCTGGTTGGCCTGCACCAGCATCAGCAGCGAGAACTCGACCTTCTTCAGGTCGAAAGGCTTGCCGATGAAGCGGTCGAAGGCGTCGTAGGTGACGACCGACGCGCGGGCGATCTGGAAGCCGACGATCCCGGCCAGCGTGCCGAGCGAGATCGGCGCGCGGCGCACGTCGTGCGTCTGGCCGTCGGCCGGCGCTGACGCTCGGCGCGATCTCATCGACACCTCCGGGCAGCACGCGCGCTCATGCCGGGACGAACGGCAGTGCCGCGTCGCGCCGGCGCACGCGCGCCCAGTGCGTCGCCGCCTGCGGCAGCAGCCATTCGACGCCGAAGCGCGCGCTGTCCAGCCACTGCTGGGCGGAGCGGCTGCCGCTGGCTGGCGCGCGCGCCGG
>JBBIPS010000279.1:0-4576 GCA_037442725.1 Burkholderiales bacterium
ACTGGTCGCCCAGGCCGAAGCCGCATTGCGCGGCGATCGAACGAGGTGCGGCGCCTGTCCGACGCGGCGCTGGCGCAGCTTGCCGCACAACCCGATGCCGATCTGGAGTTGCGCGTCCGCCTGGTGCGTTGCGACTACTTCAACGAGCGCGACATCGACGCCGCCCGCGCCGAGATTGAGCGCATGCGTGCGCTGCTGCCGCAACTGCGCCAGACGGGATTGCGTGCCGGCATCCTCGGCTGCGAGGGCGAGCAGCAGGAAACCGCCGGCGACAACGTGCAGGCGATGGCGCTGTACGAGCAGGCGGTGGCGGTGGCCGAGGCCGCGCACGACGACGAACACCTGGCCAATGCGCTCTACCTGCGTGGCTATCTGCGCGGTGTGCTGGGAGAGTTCGTCTCCGGGCTGGCCGACCTGAAGCGGTCGCTGGCGCTGTTCGAGCGGCTGCAACTGCCCGCGCATGCGCGCACCAGCGTCAACGGCGTGGCCATCCTCTACAACCGCGTCGGCGACTATGAGCAGGCGCTGCACTACTTCAAGGACACGCTCGAGGCCCAGGCGGGTGCCGGGATGGCGCGCGAGCGTTCGGTGACGCTGCACAACCTGGGCCGCACCTACGAACACCTGCAGCGCTGGGACGAGGCGCAGCACAGCTTCGAGCAGGAACTGGCGCTGACGCGAGAGTTGGGCTACGTCCGCGGCCAGGTCTACGCGCTGCGCGGCCTGGCCAGCGTGCGCAACGCGCAGGGCGACGCGCGCCGTGCGCTGGAGCTGGTGGCCCAGGGCCTGCGGCTGTTCGGCAGCGTCCCCGACGAACGGCTGCGCGCGCAACTTCAACTGCAGCGCGGCGTCGCGCTCGGACGACTCCACCGCCTGCCCGAGGCCACGGCCGCGCTGCGCGACGCGATCGCGGTGTTCCGCCAGGGCGACGCCGGTGCCGAGGAGAGCCTGGCGCGCGACGCACTGGCGCGCATCCTGGCCGAGCAGGGCGACTGGCAGCCGGCGTTCGAGCAGCAGTCGCAGGCGCGCAGGCTGACGGACGCCTTGCTGCAGCGCCAGCTCGACCAGCGCTTCGCGAGCCTGAAGGTGCAGTTCGACAGCGAGCTCAAGGACAGCGAGAACACGCTGCTGCAACGCGAGAACCGTGCCAGTGAACGGGCGCTGGCCGAGCAGCGGCGCGTCTCGCAATTGCAGATCGTCGCCGGCGTGCTGGCGGCGGCGCTGGCGCTGGCGCTGGGGATGCTGGTCTTGCGCCAGCGCCATACCACGCGCCGGCTGCGCGACCTGGCAATGACCGACGAACTCACCGGTCTGCCCAACCGGCGCCAGGCGCTGCGCGAGTTGCAGCGCGTGCTGGCGCGCCCGCAACTCGACGCCGCACTGCTGATCGCCGACATCGACCACTTCAAGCCGATCAATGACCAGCACGGCCACCTCGTCGGCGACGAGATCCTGCGTGCCATCGCCGCCGCCTGGCGTCCGCTGGCCGCACCCGGTGTGCAGATCGGGCGACTCGGTGGCGAGGAGTTCCTGGTCGTGGTCGAAACCTGCACGACCGAGCAGGCGCTGGCGCTGGGCGAGCGGCTGCGCCGCGCGGTCAGCGGCCTGGACGTCTCGCGCTGGCTGCCCGGGCGCAACATCACCGTCAGCGTCGGCGTCACGCGCGTGGCCGGCGGCGAGACGCTCGGCGGTGTGCTCAGCCGCGCCGACGTCGCGCTGTACCGCGCCAAGTCGGGCGGGCGCGACCGGGTCGAGCTGGCGTGAACGGTGCCGAAACCGGTGCGCCGCTTCAGCGCCGCCCCATGCGGGCGCGGAACAGCTCGCGCAGGTTGACTTCGCGCGGCCCCGGCAGCAGCTCGATCGGATCGCCCGCGCGCAGTGTGCCGGGGACGATCACGCCGAGGTAGAAGCCGCAGTAGCCCGATTGCGCCATCAGCCTGCCGGCCTGCGCGAAGCCCATCGCGGCGTTGAACTTGAAGCACGGCTGGCGCGGCTCGCTCACCGCCAGCTCGCAATCGGGCAGGCGCAGCCGGTCGCCGATCCACAGCGCATCCTCGCTCAGGCCGGCGACGCTGAGGTTTTCGCCCAGCGCGCCGTGCGGCAAGGCGCAGTGGGCGCCCGCCGCGCGGGCCTGCGCGCGCACCGTCTGCCAGAACGCGTAGTGCTCGACCGGGTAGGCGTACACCGCCTTCGAGCGGCCACCGTGCAGCGTCAGATCGGCCTGCTCGTCGCCGGCCAGTCCGAGCGTGCGCACCTCGACCGCGCCGTCGACGCTGCGCTTGACGATGCCGCTGGGCACGCTGCGCCCATCGGCAGCCAAGGCAGCGGCGCGGCCGACATTGACGCTGACGATGCGGGCTGCGGTCGACACGATCATGGGTTCGCCATCCGAAGCGCCCGGGCGGATCGACTTACTTTGGGCTGGCAAGGCGCAGCGACGCCGCTCGTGCAGCGCAGCGCGGCCTGATCGGCTGCGTGACGCCGTCGCCCCGTGGACGGCTGCCGCCGGGATCTCGAAACCCGGTGCCGATGCGGCGTGGCCTGTGCAGGCATAGGGGTCAACGGCACGACGATCTCTGCGGGGTGGTGCATGCGGGATCGGATCGTAGCCGCCACGGGCCGCCGCGCGCATGCGCCCACACGCGCAGCATGTCGGTGCGGCCTGGCCCGGTAGACTGCAGCCGCCCATGCGCCTGCAACTCCTGTCCGACCTCCACCTCGAGACCGAGGTCTTTGCGCCGCAGCCCGCGCCGGGCGCCGAGTTGCTGGTGCTGGCCGGCGACATCGACGCCGGCTGGCACGCGCTCGAGCGTTTCGCCGGCTGGCCGGTGCCGGTGCTGATGGTCGCCGGCAACCATGAGTTCGACAAGCGCGAGCTGCACGACGCGTGGCCGGCGCTGCGCGAGCGCTGCACCGCGTACGGCATCCGCCTGCTCGAGCGCGAGAGTCTGGTGCTCACCGACACGCAGGGCGCGCGCATCCGCTTCGTCGGCACCATCCGCTGGTCGGACTTCGACCTCTTCGGCGCGGCCCGGCGTGAACAATCGATGCGCGCCGCCGGCTACTTCCTGCGCCTGATGGCCTCGACCCGTGACGGCGCCGCGATCGACGCGGCCGTGATGCGCGACGAGTCGCTGGCGTGCCGCCGGTGGCTGGCCGACGAGCTGCGCCGGCCCAGCCCCGGCGCCGGCCCCGGCGGCTGGGACCTGACGGTGGCGGTCACCCACTTCGCCCCGAGCCGGCGCAGCGCGGACCCACGCTTCGGCGATCAGAGCGGCAGCGCGAGCTTCTGCAACGCCGACGACGACCTGATCACCCTGACCGACCTGTGGCTGCATGGCCACCTGCACTGCCGACACGACTACAGCGTCGAGCGCGCGGGCGCGGCGCCGACACGCGTCGTGTGCCAGGCGATGGGACTGACGAGGAAGGGCGAGGCGACGGGCTTCGACCCGCACAAGCTCATCGCGATCGGATCGGCTTGAGAATCGGCAACGACTCGTTGTCCGGGGCGTGCCAGACTGACCGCGTTGAATCGACTTCGTCCGATGGAGTGCGGCCATGAAGATCCTGGTTCCGGTTGACGGCAGCGCCTACACCCGGCGCATGCTGGCCTATCTCGCCGCACACGACGAGTGGCTCGGCGACAAGCACGCCTACACGATCGTCCACGTGGCGCCGGCCGTACCTGCGCGCGCCGCCGCAGCGATCGACAAGGCCCTGCTGAAGGCGCACTACACCGAGGAGTCGGAGGCGGTGTTCAAGCCGATCCGCAGGTTCTTCGACAAGCAACGCCTCCAGGCCGAATTCGTGGCCAAGGTCGGAGCCCCCGCCGAGACCATCGCCGAGTTGTCCGACAAGGGTCGGTACGACCTGCTGATCCTGGGCTCGCACGGCCACGGCGCGCTCGGCAGCCTGGTGCTGGGCTCGGTGACCTCGCGCGTCATCGCGCTGTGCGCCACGCCGGTGCTGATCGTTCGATGACGAGGCGTTGAATTCGCGCGGTATCGGCGCCCGAGGTCGCGAGTCCCGGCTGCCGGAGCGCGCATCGGTTCCGGGTGGCGCATGTCCCGGCAGCCGACGCGCCGGCAAGGTTGCCGGGCCCCTATTTCGTTGGATGGCGCAGCGCGTCGCGCCGCACTACGCTGCGCGCAGCATCCAGGACCTACCGTGCCATGCGCCACTTCACGCTGCTGTCGATCACCTGGGCCGTCATCGCCGGCTCGGTGCTGAGCGCACTGTGGCTGGCCGCGGCGGATTCCGGTGCGCCCTACGAGCTCGGCGCCGTCGCCCGCCATTCACGCGACGACCGTGGCAGTCGCAGCGCGCCGCAGCGCGCGGCCTCGGCGCAGCGCCAGGGTCCGCCGGCGCCGAACCCGCCGCGCTGAACTCCGCCGTGAATCGCACTGCCGCTGAGCGCCCCCCAGGGCCGGGCTGCGCCCAGCCCGCCCCCCGCGGGGCATAAGCGCTAACTTAACGTTCATGAGAAATCGGCCTCGCACTGATACGGACGAAGGCGCGGCGCTTCGCGCAATAGCGCCGCGATGCCTTGCCATCGCTGCATGCAGTCGCGTAG
>JBBIPS010000280.1:0-4562 GCA_037442725.1 Burkholderiales bacterium
CTCGGCCAGCACGGCGGCCAGCTTCGGCGGCAGCGCGCCGGCCTGGCTGATGCCGGCCAGATCGCCCTTGACGTCGGCCAGGAACACCGGTACGCCGATGCGGCTGAAGTTCTCGGCCAGCGTCTGCAGCGTCACCGTCTTGCCGGTGCCGGTGGCGCCGGTGACGAGGCCGTGGCGGTTGGCCAGCGCGGGCAGCAGTTCGCAGCGAATCTCGCCGTGTCGGGCGAGCAGGATCGGGTCGGGCATCGCTATCGGCTCCGGCAGTCAGTGGGCACGCGCAGTCTACGTTCTGCGCCGGGTCCGGCGGGCGCGCTCGATAGAATCGCAGCCACTCGACGGACGCACCGACCGGTGCGTGCGCAGCTTTATCGAGCCGGCTGCGCCGCGCTCGGACACCAGGAGCGAGCAGCCAACATGGCCGGACATTCAAAATGGGCCAACATCCAGCACCGCAAGGGCCGCCAGGACGAGAAGCGCGGCAAGGTCTGGACGCGGGTGATCCGCGAGATCACCGTCGCCGCGCGCCAGGGCGGCGGTGACGTCAGTGCCAACCCGAGGCTGCGGCTGGCGATCGACAAGGCCAAGGCGGCCAACATGCCGGCCGATCGCATCAAGTACAACATCGACAAGGCCTCGGGCACGCTCGAAGGCGTCAACTACGAGGAAATCCGCTACGAGGGCTACGGCATCGGCGGCGCCGCGATCATCGTCGACACCATGACCGACAACCGCGTTCGCACCGTCGCCGAGGTGCGCCACGCCTTCAGCAAGTACGGTGGCAACCTGGGCGCCGAGGGGTCGGTGGCGTTCCAGTTCAAGCATTGCGGCCAGTTCGTCTTCGCCCCCGGCACCTCGGAGGACAAGGTGATGGAAGTGGCGCTCGACGCCGGCGCCGAGGACGTCATCGCCGGCGACGACGGATCGATCGAAGTCCTGACCGCGGTGGCGGACTTCGAGCCGGTCAAGGCCGCGCTCGAAGCCGCCGGTCTGGTGCCCGAGATGGCCGAGGTGACGATGCGCGGCGAGAACAGCATCGAACTCGTCGGCGAAGATGCCCAGCGCATGCAGAAGCTGCTCGACGTGCTCGAGGATCTGGACGACGTGCAGGCCGTGTACCACAACGCCGGGATCGAGGAATGAGCGCGCTGCATTGCGCGTGCGCCGACGCGCTGGCGCGCATCGAGCCGGTGGTGGGCGCATGAACGTCCTCGTCATCGGCGGCGGCGGCCGCGAGCACGCGCTGGCCTGGAAGCTGGCGCGCAGCCCGAAGGTGCAGCGCGTCTTCGTCGCGCCGGGCAACGGCGGCACCGCGCGCGGCGCACATCTGCACAACGTCGCGCTCGACGCGCCGGCCGCGCTGGCCGACTTCGCCGCGCGCGAGGGCGTCGCGCTCACCGTCGTCGGCCCCGAAGGGCCGCTGGCGGCCGGGGTGGTCGATGTCTTCCGCGCGCGCGGGCTGCGCATCTTCGGACCGACGCGCGCCGCCGCGCAACTCGAGAGTTCCAAGGCCTTTGCCAAGGACTTCATGCAGCGCCACGGCATCCCCACCGCGCTGTACGCCAGCTTCACCGAGGCCGCGCCGGCGCATGCGCACGTCGAGCAGGTCGGCGCACCGATCGTCGTCAAGGCCGACGGCCTGGCCGCCGGCAAGGGCGTGGTCGTCGCGCTGACGCCGGCCGAGGCGCACGCGGCGATCGACGCGATGTTGCCCGAGCGAGGCGCCGCCGCCGGCGCGACGGCCGTGCCGCGCGTCGTGATCGAGGAATTCCTGCTCGGCGAGGAGGCCAGCTTCATCGTGCTGGTGGACGGCCGCAACGTGCTCGCGCTGGCGTCGAGCCAGGACCACAAGCGGCTGCACGACGGCGACGCCGGGCCCAACACCGGCGGCATGGGTGCGTATTCGCCGGCACCGGTGGTCACGCCCAACGTGCACGCGCGCGTGATGCAGGAGATCATCCTGCCGACGGTGCACGGCATGGCCAAGGACGGCATCCCCTTCACCGGCTTCCTCTACGCCGGGCTGATGATCGACGCCGCGGGGCACCCCAGGACGCTGGAATTCAACGCCCGCATGGGCGACCCGGAGACGCAGCCGATCCTGATGCGCCTGAAGACCGACCTGTTCGACGTGCTGATGCACGCCACCGACGGCACGCTCGACCAGGTCGAGCTCGACTGGGACCGCCGCGTCGCGCTCGGCGTCGTGATGGCCGCCGCGGGCTACCCTGTCGCGCCACGTCGGGGCGACCTGATCAGCGGTCTGCCCGACGCCGCCGAGGACGCGGTGGTGTTCCACGCCGGCACCGTCTTCGACGATGGCGAATTGCGTGTGGCCGGTGGCCGCGTGCTGTGCGTCACCGCGCTCGGCGACTCGGTCAGGATGGCGCAGCAGCGCGCCTACGACGTGCTGGCCGGCATCCACTTCGACGGTGCGCAGTTCCGGCGCGACATCGGGCATCGTGCGGTCAGGCGTTGACCCGCTCGCCGCCGTGCCGGAGCCCGCCGCCGGCGGCCACGCCGCGCGTCGACCGCGGGCTCGCCCCGCACGCGCCTGACCGGCCGGCACGATGGACACCCAACCCGTGCGCGACTACCTGCTCGGCCTGCAGCGGCGCGTCGTCGCGGCACTCGAGCAGGCCGATGGCCAGCCCTTCCTCACCGACGCCTGGACGCGCGAGCCCGGCGGCGAGCTGACCGGCGACGGCAGGACGCAACGGGTCGAGGACGGCAAGCTGCTCGAGCGCGGCGGCTGCAACTTCAGCCATGTGCAGGGCCCGCGGTTGCCGCCGTCGGCCACACAGCACCGGCCCGGGCTGGCTGGTGCGCCGTTCGAGGCGATGGGCGTCTCGCTGGTGCTGCACCCGCGCAATCCGCACGTGCCCACGGTGCACATGAACGTGCGCATGTTCGCCGCGCGGCCGGCCGGCCAGGCGCCGGTGCTGTGGTTCGGCGGCGGTATGGACCTGACGCCGTACTACGGCGTCGAGGCCGACGCGCAGCACTTCCACCGCACCTGCCGCGCCGCGCTGCAGCCGTTCGGCGCCGAGCTGTATCCACGCTTCAAACGCTGGTGCGACGAGTACTTTTTCCTCAGGCACCGCAACGAGCCGCGCGGCATCGGCGGCATCTTCTTCGACGACTTCTGCGAGCTCGGACCCGAGCGCAGCTTCGAGCTGCTGTGCGCGGTGGGCGACGCCTTCCTGCCGGCCTGGTTGCCGATCGCCGAGCGCCGGCGCGACAGGCCTTACGGCGAGCGCGAGCGCGACTTCCAGGCCTACCGGCGCGGCCGTTATGTCGAGTTCAACCTGGTCTGGGACCGCGGCACGCTGTTTGGCCTGCAGTCGGGCGGGCGCACCGAGAGCATCCTGATGTCGATGCCGCCCGTCGCGCGCTGGCGCTACGACTGGCACCCCGACGCCGGCAGCCCCGAGGCACTGCTGTACAGCGACTTCCTCAGGCCGCGGGACTGGGCCGCGTGAGGCAACGCCGCATCGGCCTGCTCGGCGGCAGCTTCGATCCGCCGCACCTGGGCCACCTGGCGCTCGGGCGATGTGCCATCGAGACGCTGCATCTGGACGAACTGCGCTGGCTGCCCGCCGGTGCGCCGTGGCAGAAGGCCGGCCGGTTGGTCGCCCGCCCGGTGCAACGCGCGGCCATGCTCGCCGCACTGATCGGCAACGAGCCGCGCTGTGTCGTCGACGCGCGCGAGCTGCACCGCAGCGGCCCGAGCTACACCATCGACAGTGTGCGCGAGTTGCAGAGTGAGCAACCCGATGCCGACTGGTTCCTGGTGCTCGGCCAGGACCAGTACGCGCGCCTGGACACCTGGTCCGACTGGCGCGAGCTGCTGGCGCGCCTGACGCTGGCGGTGGCCGGTCGTGCCGGCCAGCCCCCCGCGGCCCCGCCGGCGCTGGCCGGCGTGCCGCACCGGATGATCGAGCTGGCGCTGCCGCGGCTCGACATCGCCGCCAGCGACATCCGCGACCGGCTCGGCCGCGGCGAGAACGTCGCGCCGCTGGTGGGCGCTGCGGTCGCACGTTATATTGATCACCACGCCCCCTATCCCGGGCGAATCAGGAGCTGAATGGACATCCGCAAGCTGCAACGCGCCATTGTCGATGGGCTCGAAGACGTCAAGGCGCACGACATCGTCGTCTTCAACACCGAGCATCTGTCGCCGCTCTTCGAGCGCGTGATCATCGCCTCGGGCACCAGCAACCGGCAGACGCGCGCGCTGGCTTCGAGCGTGCGCCAGGCCGTCAAGGCACGGGGCCTGCCGGTGCTCGCCACCGAGGGCAGCGAGAACGGCGAATGGATCATCGTCGACTGCGGCGCCGCGGTGGCGCACATCATGCAGCCCGACATCCGCAGCTACTACCACCTCGAGGAGATCTGGGGCGGCAAGGCGGTCAGGATGAAGGTCGGCGCCGCGGCCGGCAAAGGCCTGGTCAAGGCCTCGGCCGACGACGCAGCGGAATCCGTCCCGGCGCGAGTTGCTGCGCCCAGGCGCAGTACCGCCGGCGCTGCGCCCGCAGGCAAGTCCGCCGCCACGGCAGGTCGTG
>JBBIPS010000281.1:0-4558 GCA_037442725.1 Burkholderiales bacterium
CGGCCAGCCCAGCGCCAGGCCGTGCAGCAGCGCGGCGCGGAAGGCGTCGCCGCAGCCGGTCGGGTCGACCACCTCGGCGGCGGCAACGCCGGCGACCGCCGTGCGCGTGCCGCGCTGCCACAGCTCGCAACCGTTGGCGCCGAGCGTGACGATGACCCCGGCCAGGTTCGGCTCGCGCGACATCGCCTCGAGCGTGGTGCCCAGGCGCTCGCACAGCATGCGAGCCTCGTAGTCGTTGACGGCGACCCAGCGCGCCTGCGCGACGAAGCGCCGCAGCTCGGCGCCGTCGAACATCGGCAGTCCCTGGCCGGGGTCGAAGATGAACGGGATCCGCGCCGCGGCGAGTTGCCCGGCGTGGTCCAGCATCGCGTCGCGGCCGTCGGGCGCGATGATCGCGAGCCGGATGTCGCTGCGTGTGGCCGGCACCGGCGTGGCATGCGCCTGCTGCATCGCGCCGGGGTGGAAGGCGGTGATCTGGTTGTTGTCCTGGTCGGTGATGATGAAGGCCTGCGCGGTGTAGGTGTCGCCCACCTGCCGCACCAGCGAGGTGTCCAGGCCCCAGCCCTGCAGCCGCCGCAGGTACTCGGTGCCGTCGTTGCCGAGCGCGGCCAGCACCAGCGGCTCGCCGCCGAGCAGGCGCAGCGTGTAGGCGATGTTGCCGGCGCAGCCGCCGAACTCGCGGCGCAGCGTCGGCACCAGGAACGACACGTTCAGGATGTGCACCTGCCCGGGCAGGATCTGCTGCGCGAAGCGGCCCGGGAAATCGGTGATGGTGTCGAAGGCGAGCGAGCCGCAGATCAGGACGGACATGGCAGGGGCGGGCCGGCAAGGGCCTGTCGGGACGAGGACTTCCGGGGCGCGTCGGGTCAGGGATAGAACAGCTCGACGCTGTAGCCACTGATGCGGCGTTCGCCCGGCGCCAGCAGCACCTGCAGCGGCAGCTCGCGGCCGGCTTCGATCACCGCTGTGGCCAGGCCGAGCTCGGCCGGCTGCAACACGCGCCGGGCGATCATCTGGCCCTGGCCGTCGGTCAGCGCAAGCTCCAGCGCCGGCGCCAGCAGCGCGGTATCGGCGCGGTTGCGCAGCGACAGCGACAGGCGGTACAGCGGTGCGCCCTCGACGCGCGTGAGGCCGCTCGAGTCCAACGACAACCCTTCGATGCGGCGCAGCGGCTCGATGCGGCAGCCGCCCGCCTGGCACAGCGCGGCCAGCACCGGCCGCAGCGCCGGCCACTGCGCGGCCAGCACATCGCGCGACGCCAGCGCCGCCTGCAGTCCCAGCGTCGCACCCAGCAGCAGTGCCGCCGCGGCCAGCGCGGCACGCACGCGCGGCCGGCGCCAGAACGCCGCGCGGTCGGCGGCGAGCACGAACTGCGGCCGCGGCAGCATCTCGTCGGCGTCGACCTGCACGGCCGGCGCGCTGTCGCGAGCGCGGTCGAGCTCGGGCTCGCCGGCCGACGGCGCACTGACCGGTGCAGCGATCGTCGGCGTGGTGTCGTCGATGGCCGACGCGATGGGCGCGGCAGCGTCGAAGGCCAGGTCCGGGTCGAGCGCGGGTTCCGGCTCATGTCGCTGCGGCGCGGCCGGGGCTGACCATTCAGGTGTCGCCGCCGCTCTTTCGATCGTGGTCGGCGCCGGCGTGTGATGGCTCAGTTCGTCCTGCACCTGGCGCGCCGACGGGGACTCCTGCGGCGTGGTCGCTTCGAGGTCGAACAGTCCTTCCAACGCGTTGAACACCGCCGAACAGCGGCCGCATCGCACCCAGCCTTCGGACACCTTGAGCTGGTCCCGCACGACGCGGAACACGGTGCCGCAATCGGTACAGCGGGTGGCCAGGCTCATCGGTGAATCATGCCACGGCATCGGCGCGCCATCGAGCATCGCGGTCGCGCGACGGCTTCGCGCCGGGCGGTCATGCCGCGCCCCCACCCGTCCGACGCGCGGTCATCAGGATCCAGCCGTCTTCCACGTCGGCGACACGCAGCGCCAGCCATGGGGCGTAGGCGGCGGTGAGTTCGTCGGCCTGGCGCGCCAGGATGCCGGCCAGCACCAGGTCGCCGCCCGGGGCCACGTGCGCCGCGAGCAGCGGCGCCAGCAGTCTGAGCGGTGTGGCCAGGATATTGGCCAGCACCAAGGGATAGTCGCCGTGCGCGGCGTCGGGTGGGCCGACGTCGAGCCTGGCCTCGTTGGCCGCGGCGTTGGCGCGTGTGGCCTCGAGCGCGGCCGGATCGATGTCGACCGCGTCGACGCCGCGGGCACCGTGCAGCGCCGCGGCGATGGCCAGGATGCCCGAGCCGCAACCGTAATCGAGCACGCGCGGCCAGGCCCGGGCGTGCTGCGCGATCCAGCGCAGGCACATTCGCGTCGTCGGGTGCGTACCGGTGCCGAAGGCCAGCCCCGGGTCGAGGCGGATCACCTGGCGCGCTGCCGCCGGCGCCTGGTGCCAGCTCGGCACGATCCAGAAACTGGGCGTGATCTCGACCGGCGCGAACTGCGACTGCGTCAGCCGCACCCAGTCCTGCTCGGCGACCTCGCGCAACGCGCCCACGGCGATGCCCTCGTGCCAGCCCTGCGCCAGCAGCAGCGTGACCGCGGCGGTGGCCGCCGCTTCGTCGGCGAACAGCGCGCAAACGGCCGACTGCTGCCAGCCCTCGCGCGGCGCCGGCAGCCCGGGCTCGCCGAACAGCGCGCGCTCGGCGTCGGTGCCGGCGTCGGCATCCTCGACCGAGACCGACAACGCGCCCAGCTCGCCCGCCAGCGCCTCGGACACCGGTTCGACCAGCGCCTCGGGCACGCGCAGCAGCAACTCGTGCATGCGCAATCCTCTGAGCCTCGCAGCCGGTGTCCGTGCACTCAGCGCTCGCGCCGGCCAAGCCAGCCCTCGAGGTAGTGGATGTTGGTGCCACCCTCGATGAAGTTGGCGTCGGCCAGCAGCTCGCGGTGCAGCGCGATGTTGGTGCTGATGCCTTCGACCACCGTCTCCGACAACGCCGTGCGCATGCGCGCCAGCGCGTGCTCGCGCGTGTCGCCGTGGACGATGATCTTGCCGATCAGCGAGTCGTAGTTCGGCGGCACTGCATAGTTGGCGTAGGCGTGCGAGTCGACGCGCACGCCCGGGCCGCCGGGCATGTGCCACGTCGTGATGCGCCCGGGCGATGGCGTGAACCGGTACGGATCCTCGGCATTGACGCGGCACTCGATCGCATGGCCTCGCATCTGGATGTTGCGCTGCGTGAACGGCAGCTTCTCGCCGGCGGCCACGCGGATCTGCATCTGCACGATGTCGACGCCGGTCACCCACTCGGTGACCGGATGCTCGACCTGCACCCGCGTGTTCATCTCGATGAAATAGAACTCGCCCTTCTCGAACAGGAACTCGAAGGTGCCGGCGCCGCGGTAGTCGATCTTCCGGCACGCAGCGGCGCAGCGGTCGCCGATCTTCTCGATCGTGCGGCGCGGGATGCCCGGCGCGGGTGCCTCCTCGATGATCTTCTGGTGGCGGCGCTGCATCGAACAGTCGCGCTCGCCGAGCCAGACCGCGTTCTTGTGCTGGTCGGCCAGCACCTGGATCTCGATGTGGCGCGGGTTCTCGAGGAACTTCTCCATGTAGACGGTCGGGTTGCCGAAGGCGGCGCCGGCCTCGGCACGGGTGGTCTGCACCGCGTGCAGCAACGCGGCCTCGGTGTGCACGATGCGCATGCCGCGGCCACCGCCGCCGCCGGCGGACTTGATGATCACCGGGTAGCCGATCGCGCGCGCGGCCTGGATGGTGGCCTTGGAGTCATCCGTCAGCGCGCCTTCGCCGCCCGGCACGCAGGGCACGCCCGACTTGATCATCGCCTGCTTGGCCGACACCTTGTCGCCCATCAGGCGGATCGACTCGGGCGTCGGGCCGATGAAGCTGAAGCCGCTCTTCTCCACCCGCTCGGCGAAGTCGGCGCTCTCGGCCAGGAAGCCGTAGCCGGGGTGGATGGCCTCGGCGTCGGTGACCTCGGCGGTGGCGATGATCGCCGGCATGTTGAGGTAGCTCAGCGCCGACGGCGGCGGACCGATGCACACCGCCTCGTCGGCGAGCTTGACGTACTTGGCCTCGCGGTCGGCCTCGGAGTAGACGACCACCGACTTGATGCCCATCTCGCGGCAGGCGCGCTGGATCCGCAGTGCGATTTCGCCCCGGTTGGCGATCAGGATTTTCTTGAACATGAAAGCCGGCCTGTCGTTCACCCGATGACTAACAGGGCTTGGCCGAATTCGACGGCCTGACCGTTCTCGACCAGCACCTTGGTGATGGTGCCGTTCCGGTCGGCCTCGATTTCGTTCATGATCTTCATCGCCTCGATGATGCAGATCGGGTCGCCCTCCTTGACCGACTGGCCAACCTCCGCCAGGGCTGCCGCGCCAGGGCTGGCGCTGCGGTAGAAGGTGCCGACCATCGGCGAGGTGACGACGTGGCCGGTCTCTTCGGGCGCTGCCGCAGCGACGGGCTCTGCCGCGGCTGGCGCCGGCGCAGCCGGGCCGGCTGCCGCCGGCGGCGGCTGCATCGTCGAGGGCGGGGCGCC
>JBBIPS010000282.1:0-4533 GCA_037442725.1 Burkholderiales bacterium
CGCCGGCCAGCGCCAGCGGCGACAGGTAGAGCCGCTCCTGGTCGCCGGCCGGGATCCACGACACGAGTTGCGCACCGTGCAGCAGCACCGTGGCCTGGGCGCCGTCGGGCGCCACCAGCCGGTACCCCGGCTGGCCGAGCACCGCGACGGCTTCGATCACGCGCCGAGCGCGGCGCGCGCCGCAGCGACGCTGGCGGCGATGTCCTCGGCGCTGTGCGCGGCGCTGACGAAACCGGCCTCGTACAGCGCTGGTGCGAGGTAGACGCCACCGTCCAGCATGCCGTGGAAGAAGCGGTTGAAGCGCGACGCATCGGTGGCCATCACCTCCGGGTAGTTCTGCGGCAGCGCCTCGGCGAAGAAGAACCCGTACATGCCGCCCTCGCTGTCGCCGACCAGCGGCACGCCGGCGTCACGCGCGGCAGCCGTCAGGCCGTCGACCCACGCGCGCGTGCGCTTGGCCAGTGCGGCGTGGAAGCCGGGCCTGGCGATCTCGCGCAGCGTGGCCAGTCCGCACGCAGTGGCCACCGGGTTGCCGGACAGCGTGCCGGCCTGGTAGACCGGGCCCAGCGGCGCGAGCTGCGACATGATGTCGCGCGAACTGGCAAAGGCGGCCAGCGGCATGCCGCCGCCGATGACCTTGCCGAACACGCTGATGTCGGGACTGAAGCCGGGGATCGCCCGCGCGTACAGGCTCTGCGCACCGCCGAGCGCGACGCGGAATCCCGTCATCACTTCATCGAAGATCAGCAGTGCGCCATGCTGCGTGCACAGCTCGCGCAGCCGCTTGACGAACGGCACCTGGGCGCGCACGAAGTTCATGTTGCCCGCGATCGGCTCGATGATCACGCACGCCAGCTCCTTGCCGTGCTCGGCGAAGGCCGCTTCGAGCTGGCCGATGTGGTTGTACTCGAGCACCAGCGTGTGCTGCACGACCTCGGGCGGCACGCCGGCACTGGTGGGGTGGCCGAAGGTGGCCAGCCCCGAGCCGGCCTTGACCAGCAGCGCGTCGGCGTGGCCGTGGTAGCAGCCTTCGAACTTGATCAGCCTGGGGCGCCCGGTGGCGCCGCGCGCGAGGCGGATCGCGCTCATCGCGGCCTCGGTGCCCGAGCTGACGAGCCGCACCTGCTCGACGCCGGGCACCAGCGCGATGATGGCCTCGGCGAGCTCGATCTCGCGTTCGGTCGGAGCCCCGAAACTCAGGCCCTGGTTCACCGCCTCGTGCACCGCGGCGAGCACCGCCGGATGACCGTGGCCCAGGATCATCGGGCCCCACGAGCCGATGTAGTCGATGTAGCGCCGGCCCTCGGCGTCCCACAGGTAGGCGCCCTCGGCGCGGGTGATGAACCGCGGCGTGCCGCCGACGGCGCGGAAGGCGCGCACCGGCGAGTTGACGCCGCCCGGGATGACGCGCTGCGCGCGCTCGAACAACTGCGGGTTGGTGGACTCAGTGGACACGGCGCGGACTGCCTTTGCTCTTGCCATCGGGGGTTTCGGGTTCGAACGGTTCGGCGGCATCGGCTGCCGGCTCCTCGTCGTCGTCGGCGGGCGCCATGGCCCAGAAGAAGCGGTCGGGCAGGACGCTGCCCATGCCGGGGCGAAAACCCGCGTCCAGGCTCTGGTCCATGAACGCCAGCGCCTCGCCGACGGCGGCCTGCAGCTCGGCGCCCGACGCCAGCAGCGCCGCCAACGCGGCCGACAGCGTGTCGCCGGCACCGACGAAGGAGGCCTCGAAGAGCTCGAACTTCTCGCCCGTCAGTGCGCCCTGCGGCGAGGCCAGCACGTTGTCGATGAACTGCTCGTTGCCCTTGGCCGCCAGCATGATGCCGGTGACGAGAACATAGCGCGTGCCGCGTTCGCCGGCAGCCACCGCCAGCTCGCGCGGCGAGGCCGGGCGCTCGTTGTCCCAGTCGGGCAGCAGGAAGTCGGTCAGCGTCTTGAGGTTGCCCACCAGCACTTCGGTGGCTGGCAGGATCAGCTCGCGGAAGGCCTCGAGGTAGGGCTGCGCGACGTCGTCGGGCAGCCAGCCCAGGTTGGGCAGGTACGACACCAGCGGCACGTCGGGGTAGTCGGAGAGGATCTCGGCCACCGCGCCGACGCCGTCTGCGCTGCCGAGGAAGCCGACCTTCCAGCCCGCTACCGTGATGTCCTCGAGCACCGTGCGCGCCTGCTCGGCGACGACGTCAGCGTCGAGCGCGTGCTGGTCGAAGATCTCGGCGCTGTCGCGCAGCAGGATGGTGGTGGTCACCGGCAGCGCATGCGCGCCCATCGCGGCCAGCGTGGCGACGTCGCCGGCCAGCCCAGTGGCGCCACTCGCGTCTGCGGCGTTGAAGCTCATCACGCAGGGCGGCGCGGCGGCGTCCTGCAGCGCTTCGGTGGGGGTGCCGGCGGCCTGGTCGGCGGGGGTGGCGGCAGCGGTCATGGACAGGGTACCCAGGGTGATCGGACAGTCCGCTTCGAGTCAGTTCGGACTAGCACCGGGTGTTCAGGAATGTTACGCATGGGCCTCAAGGCGCGGGAATTTCTGCCGAAGCCCATGGCTACAATGATTTGTCGATTGTAGTGACCCGACCTGCTATTGAAACCGTGACCGAATCGCGCACCTGGATGTGCCTCATCTGCGGCTGGCTCTATGACGAAGCCACCGGCGATCCCGACCACGGCATTCCAGCGGGTACCGCGTGGGAAGACGTCCCGATGAACTGGACCTGCCCCGAATGCGGAGCCCGCAAGGAAGACTTCGAGATGGTCAGGATCTGATCGCAGGCGTGTCCCGCGGCCGGCTGTCGGCCCGGGACAGCCGGCACCAAGCCGAGGAGCCGCCGAGTTGGATCATCCAGCACCCGAAGACGCGACGGCGGGGACCAGGGTCCTCGTCATCGACGACAGCAACACCATCCGGCGCAGCGCCGAGATCTTCCTGCGCCAGGGGGGCCACGAGGTGGTGCTGGCCGAGGACGGCTTCGACGCCCTGGCCAAGGTCAACGACCACGATCCCGAGCTGATCTTCTGCGACATCCTGATGCCGCGCCTGGACGGCTACCAGACCTGCGCGATCATCAAGCGCAACCCGCGTTTCGCGCACGTCCCGGTGATCATGCTGTCGTCCAAGGACGGGCTGTTCGACAAGGCGCGCGGACGCATGGTCGGCTCGCAGGAGTACCTGACCAAGCCCTTCACCAAGGAGCAGCTGCTGCGCGCCGTCGAGCAGTTCGGCCCGCGCACCGCGCACGTCGAGCCGATGGTGCTGACGCTGTTGCAGCCGTCATGAGTGCCGCACTGCCGCTGCGCAGTCGCTCGCTCGCGCCCGGACCGGCGTGGCGCGTGCGGCCAGGCGGACCCCATATCCGCGTGCCGCGGTTCGAGCCGCTGTCCGCAGGGAGCGAAGATGCCCGTGCATAAGATCCTGGTGGTCGACGACTCGAAGACCGAGCTCTACGTCCTGTCCGACATGCTGACCAAGCGCGGCTACAAGGTGCGTACCGCGCAGAGCGGCGACGAGGCGCTGCGCCGGCTGGCCGAGGACAAGCCCGACCTGATCCTGATGGACGTCGTGATGCCCGGCCAGAACGGTTTCCAGCTCACGCGCACGATCACGCGCGACCCGCGCTACACCGGCCTGCCGGTGATCATGTGCACCAGCAAGAACCAGGAGACCGACCGCGTCTGGGGCATGCGCCAGGGTGCCAAGGACTACATCGTCAAGCCGGTGGTGGCCGACGAGCTGATCGCCAAGATCAGGCAGTTCGACTGACGGCCGGGACACGGACGCCGCATGGCCAACAGGGAAGCCATCCGCAGGCTGCAGAGCCGGCTGAGCGAGCGCATGCAGGCGGTGCGCACCGAGCAGCCCGGCGTGTCGTGGCTGGCGGTGGAGTGCGCCGGGCAGGGACTGTTGTTCGCGTTGCGCCAGGCTGGCGAGATCTTCGACGTCGGCGCGGTGCTGCCGGTGCCGCACACGCAGCGCTGGGTGGTCGGGGTGGCCAACCTGCGCGGCGGCCTGCACGCGGTGGTCGACCTGGCCTGCTTTCTCGGGCTGCGCCCGGCACCGCTGGCGGGTCCGGCGCGCGACCAGGCGCAGCTGGTGGTGCTGGGCGCCGCGTCGGGCGTGAACTGCGCGCTGCTGGTGGACCGGCTCGAGGGTCTGCGCCACGCCGCCGACATGCAGCGCGACGACGCGCAGACGCAGGCGCGGCCGGCGTTCGCCGGGCCGCGCTGGTGCGACGGCGCAGGCCGGACGTGGCAGGAAATCGAACTCGCCGAACTGGCGCGGCAGGAGCCGTTTCTGGCCATCGCCGGTTGACCGGCCGGGCGCTCGCGCTCGCGCCGCACCGTCGGTGGGCAACGTTGAACGGGTCGGGTCGGGGTTGAACACAAAGGACAAGGGGTCGTGATGGGTGTGCTGGACAAACTCACTGGCAATCGCAGGGGCAAGGGCGGCGAGTCGGCAGCGCCGATCACCGGCTTCGACGAACTGCAGGACGCTGCCGACGGCGGCGCGCCACCTGACGACGGCGAAGCGGACGGCGCCGAAAC
>JBBIPS010000283.1:0-4526 GCA_037442725.1 Burkholderiales bacterium
GACCGATGCCTACACCTCGATGAAGCTGCTGGCCCAGCGCGCGCAACTGCTGGCCTTCGATCTGCTGGTGGCCGGCCGCGGCCGCGCCGAACCGGCGCAACAGATCGCCGAACGCCTGGCGCAGACCGGCGACATGTTCCTGGGCACCGTGCTGCGCGGCCGCATCGCCGTGGACTGCAGCCGCTCGCCCGACGCGCCGGTGGACAGCGCGCTGCTGCGCCTGGCCACCGATCAACTGCTGGACGACAGCACCGACCTGCCCGCCGCCGCGCCCGCCGAACGCCTGG
This sequence comes from Burkholderiales bacterium, assembly GCA_037442725.1. Classification (GTDB taxonomy): domain Bacteria; phylum Pseudomonadota; class Gammaproteobacteria; order Burkholderiales; family Burkholderiaceae_C; genus Pseudaquabacterium. The sequence goes on from JBBIPS010000283.1 coordinate 288, forward strand.
TGCGCGCGGCCGCGCCCGCCGGACTGCTGCCGGCCTTCTCTCACTGACCCGCTCGGAGTCCATCCATGTACACCGCCACCGGTCGACTCGACACCAATGCCCTCCTGAAGCAGCACAGCTCGCTGGTGCGCCGCCTGGCCCACCAGATGATCGCCAAGCTGCCCGCGAACGTGGAGATCGACGACCTGATCCAGGTCGGCATGATCGGCCTGCACGACGCGCTGAGCCGGTTCGACGCCGCGCAGGGCGTGCAGTTCGAGACCTTCGCCACCCAGCGCATCCGCGGCGCGATGCTCGACGAGTTGCGCGGCACCGACTGGATGAGCCGCGGCGACCGGCGCCACCAGCGTTCGATCGAGGCTGCGGTGCGCAAGCTCGAGCAGAGGCTGGGCCGCGCGCCGGTCGAGAGCGAGATCGCGCGCGAGATGGGGTTGTCGCTCGCCGACTACCAGGACCTGCTCGGCAAGGTGCGTGGCACGCAGCTCATCTACCTCGAGGACATGAGCGGCGACGACGGCGACCCCGACTTCCTGGATCGCCACGTCGGCGACACCGAGTCCAATCCGCTGGCGATGCTCAACGACCGCCGCATGCGCGAGGCGCTGGTGGCCGCGATCAAGAACCTGCCCGAGCGCGAGCAGTTCGTGATGAGCATGTATTACGAGCAGGACATGAACCTGAAGGAGATCGCGGCGGTGCTCAAGGTCACCGAGAGCCGGGTCTGCCAGCTGCACAGCCAGTCCATCGCCAGGTTGCGCAGCAGGCTGCGCGAGTGGTGAGGCGCGGGCCCGCGCGGCCGCGCTGCACGGCTCAGCGCGTGCCGTCAGCCGGACGCTGACCGAGGCTGAACTCGAAGCTCGCGCCCTGGCCCGGCGCCCCGCTGGCGCTGATGCTGCCGCCGTGGCGCTGCACGATGCGCTGCACGATCGTCAGGCCGATGCCGGTGCCCTGGAAGTCGTCCTGGCGGTGCAGGCGCTGGAAGGGCTGGAACAGCCGTTCGGCATGCCTGGCGTCGAAGCCGGCGCCGTTGTCGACGACGCGCAACACGAGCTGGCCGTCGCCGTCGCTCTGGCCGGCGAACTGCACCCGCGGGCTGGCGACGCGGCGCGTGAACTTGGCCGCATTGCCGAGCAGGTTGTGCAACACGATGCGCAACTGCGCCGCCGAGGCCCAGACGAGCAGCCCGGGCTGCACGCTCCACTGCACCGGCGCGACGCGTTCGACCGCCGGCAGCGCGGCGATCACCGCCTCGGCCAGCGCGCTCAGGTCGACCTCCTGGCGTTCGATCGCCTCGCTCGACGAGCGTGCCAGCTCGAGCAGCGCCTGCAGGGTCGCCAGCATGTCGTTCGAGGCGCGGGTCTGCAGGTCGAGCAACTCAGCTTCGTCGGGGGCGAGCCGGTCGGCCAGGCGCTGGCGCAGCAGTTCGGCCAGCCCCTGCATGTGGCCGATCGGCGTGCGCAGCTCGTGCGCGAGGTGGCGCGCGAAGGCGTCCAGGTCGCGGTTGGCCAGCTCGAGTTCGCGCGTGCGTGCGGCCACCGCCGACTGCAGCTCGCGGTTGTGCTGCAGCAGCAATTGCTCGGCCGCCTTGCGCAGCGTGATGTCGCGACCGACGCCGTGGTAGCCGAGAAAGCGGCCCTCGGCGTCGTGGCGCGGGGCCCCCGCCAGTGACAGCCAGACCGTGCGGCCGTCGTCGAGCCGCACGGCAAACTCAAGGGCGCGGAACGGCCGGCGGCGCGCCAGCTCGTCGCGGTGCGCCTGCCACTGCGCTGCGCTGAGCGCGTCGGGGAAGGCCTCCCAGTGCGTGCGGCCGGCGTTGCGCCGCGCCAGGTCACCGAAGCGGCGCAGCAGTTCGGCATCGGGCGGCGGCAGGCGGTGCTCGGCATCGGTGCTCCAGTACCAGTCGGCCGACAGCCCTGCCATCACCGCATGGCGCTGCTCGCTCGCGAGCAGCCTCTGGTAGGCCTGCTTGGCGGCAGTGATGTCACGGCCGACGCCTTCGTAGCCGGCGAAGCCGCCGTCGCGGTGGTAGCGCGGGCGGCCGCTGATCGCGACCCAGCCGTGCTCGTTCGGTCCCAGGCCGGTGATGCCGAGCTCGAGGTCGTTGAAGCGCTCCTGCCGCTCGAGCCGGTCGTGGAAGGCATCCCAGCCGCCGGCCGGCGCGGCGTAGAAGCCGAGCTGGTCGTGGCGGCGGCCGAGCAGGTCGCCGAGCGCGCGCCCGGCCGGCTTGACCATCGGTGCGTCGGCCGACAGCGACGACAGGCGATGGCGCTCGTCGAGCTCCCAATACCAGTCGCTCGACAGCTCGGCACGCGCGCGCCAGCGCCGCTCGGAGGCGCCGAGCGTGCCCTCGACCTCGCTGGCCAGCTCGCCGAAAGCCGACGGCACCGAGCGGGTCCGGTGGCGCAGCCCGGCCACTGCGTCCTCCCAGGCACCGCGCCGCAGTTCGTGGACGGTGCGGCGCAGCGTGGAGGCGGCCAGTCGGCGCGCGCGCCACTGCGTCAATGCCAGCGTGGCCAGCAGCAGCAGGCACAGCGCGCTGGCGACCACGCCTTCGAGCAGATGCTGGCGCTGCACCGCGGCCAGCGACTGCGCGCTGAACAACGGTGCGAGGCTGGCGATGGCCGCCAGTGCGGCGGCGATGCACAGCAGCAGCATGCCGTAGACCGGCACGACCGAACTGCGGGCGGGTGCGGGTGGCTGCGCGTCCGGCGCCTGGGTGTTGGGCCAGGGCAGGGTTTCGCCATCGGCTTCGGCAGCGCCAAACATGCGCAGCCGGTGTTGCGTCGTCTCGAATCCCAATGCGACCTCGATCTCCTCTTGCGCCGTCCTCCCGCGGCTGTGGCGTGTGGTGTTGTTATGTCGGGTCAGGCGGGGCCGAGTGTGCCGCGGGCGGCGCGGCAAGGCAATCCGGTCTGGCCCGGTGCGATGCGCCGGGCCGGCTCCGGTGCAGTACCGCGCGTGATGTCCGTCACGCGCGTGTCGTGCCGGCGTTGGCGCCGAATCGCGCTGGGGCCGCGGCAGCGGCGCGCGGCCTCAGGCGCTGATCGATCCGTAGCGCTGCAGCGGATCGTGCAGGCCGGAGGCGGAATACAGCGTCCCGGACGGCGCATCGGCTCCGGGCATCAGCACGTCGATGGCGCGGTCGAGCGCCGCGGTGGCGCGTGACAGCACATCGCGCTGCGCCGCGACCTGGCCGCTGGCGCGTGCCAGGCGTCGGCGCATCGGCTCGGGCACGCCGCCGTCGTGCGCGGCCCGGACGAAGCATGCGACGGCGCGGCTCAGCGCGCGCTGCAGTTCGTTGGCCTGGAACTCGATCGCCGGGGGATCGCGCTCGCGCAAGGCATCGGCCAGCGCCTTGAGCTGCTTCTCGACGCTGGTCACGACGCTGTCGAGTTCGTCGGGTGGCGATGCCACCGCTGGCGCGGCGCGGGAGGATTCGATGCAGTCGGCGGACGTCATGGCGGACGGGAGCGGTTCGGACACCGTGGGGAGCGCGTCAGCGCCAGGCTCTGGCGTGGCCCGCGCGGCAGCGTTGAAGGCGTGGCCTGGCAGCCCCGTCAGCCCTTGTGCGCGGGCTTGAGCAGTTCCCTGGCGTTGGCGATGAGCTTATCGGCGATGGCTTCGTGGTTGACCACGAACCTGCCCTCGCGGATGGCGTCGGCGATGCGTTGCACCTTGGCGCCGTCGAACACCGCCGCGCCGCTGTCGATGCCGAGCGCGGCCGAGGGCGACAACTCGACCTGCGCGCTCGGCTCGGCGGCCTGTCCTGACCTGGGCGCGCCGCCCGCGGACGACTTGCGCTCATTGACCGCGGGCGAAACCGCGGCCTTGTTCTCGATGGGACCGATCTTCATCGTGGGCTCCTGTGGACAGGCTCACTCGACCCGCCCCTGCGACATGCTCGGGGTATCGGCCCGGTGATGGCGCGACTTTAGGGCTTTCGGAGAACTTTTTTTTCGCGCCCGCCGATGCGCGGGCGCAGCGGGATCGGCGGCGTGCGGCGGCGGGTCTCACAGCGTGACCTCGACGCGCCGGTCGGGTGTGGGCAGGCCGCTGACGACGCGCCCGGCGTCGGTGCGAACGCGCACCGGCTGGCCCTCGACGCCGGCGCCGAGCGCCTGGCCATCGGCGCTGACCGACCAGCCGCTGCCGTGCACGACGACGCGCACCAGGTCGCCGGCGTTGAACCATTGGCGCAGCCGCAGGGCGCCCTGGTGCAGCGCGGCTCCGGCCGGCACG
>JBBIPS010000284.1:0-4508 GCA_037442725.1 Burkholderiales bacterium
GGCCGGCACGCTGGTGGGCGCGCTGCTGGCGCTGGCGGCCGGCTGGTGGGGCCTGCGCGGCGTGCTGCGCCGGCCGGTGATCGAGACCTTGCGCCGCGCCGCCGAGTAGCCGCGGCGGCGCGCTGCCCGGGGTCGTGGCCGGGTGTGGGGCTCAGGGCTTGACGTAGCCGGACACCACCTTCCAGCGCATGTCCTGCAGTTGCGACAGCCGCGACAGGTCGCTGCCCAGACGCTTCGTGGCGGTGAAGGTCGCCTCGGGCGAGCCGAAGATGTCGGTCGGGATCGTCATCGTGTCCATGGCCTTGATGAAGCTGTCGGTGCTGAGGTTGGCACCGGCTTTCTGCGCCGCGCGGACGAATGCGTCGATGGCGTTGTAGCCGTAGACCGAGAACACCGTCGGGTCCTCGTTGAACCGGGTCTTGTACTTGGTGGCCCAGAAGCGGATCGGCTGCGAGGCTTCGTCGAGGTAGGGGTGCTGCACCGTGTGCGTCGCGTACAGGCCGTCCATCGCCTTGCCGCCGAGCTTGTGGATCAGGTCGGTGTAGGTCGCGCTCGAGCCCAGGAAGGTCGGGTTGAAGCCGGTCTTGCGCGATTCGCCGATGGCGCCGATCGTCTCGCGGATGATGGTGCCCAGCACCACCAGGTCGCAGCCCGAGGCCTTCATGCGTGCCACCTGCGACGAGAAGTCGGTCGCGCCGCGCTTGTACGAGGTCTTCTCGACGAACTCCATGCCCAGCGTCTTGAGGCCGGCTTCGGCGCCGCGCAGCACCTCGAGGCCGAAATCGTCGTCCTGGTACAGCGTGCAGACCTTCTTCGCGTTCTTGTCCCTGGCCAGCTTGGGCAGGGCGGTGCGCATCTGGTCGTAGTAGGTGGCGGCGAACGAGTACTTGAGGCGGTGGAACGGCTCGTACATCTCGCGTGCCGCGGTCACCGGGAAGAAGTTGACGACGTTCTTCTCGAACTGCACCGGCATCGCGGCGTTGTTCTGCGCCGTGCCGATGTGCGCCACCATGGCGAAGACCTTGTCCTGGTTGACGAGCTTCTGCGCCGCCAGCACCGACTTCTTCGGGTCGTAGGCGTCGTCCTCGATCAGCAGCTTGAGCTTGCGGCCGTTCACGCCGCCCTGCTCGTTGACCTCGGCCACGCGCAGCAGCATGCCCAGGCGCACCTGCTTGCCGAAGCCGGCGATCGGCCCGGACAGGTCCTGGATCGAGCCGAGCACGATTTCACCCTTGCTGACGCCCTGCGTCTGCGCTTGCGCCGCGGCGGCGGCCAGCGCCAGCGCGATCAGGGTCATGGCGGTCTTGCACTTCATCTCAGTCTCCTTGTTGCAGCCCGTTGCAGGCTCAGTGGTACATCGCTTCGATGCGGTCGGCGTACTTGCGTTCGACGAGGCGTCGCTTGAGCTTCATCGTCGGCGTGAGTTCCTCGTCCTCGGCGGTCAACTGCGTGTCGAGCAGGAAGAACTTCTTGATCTGTTCGACGCGCGCGAACTTCCTGTTGACGCGCTCGATCTCGCTCCAGATCAGGTCCTGCACCGGCTTGGAGCGCGTCAGGCTGGCGTAGTTGGAGAAGGCGATGTCGTGCTCCTGCGCGTACTTCTCGACGTTCTCCTGGTCGACCATCACGATCGCCGTCAGGTAGGCGCGACGGTCGCCGATCACCACCGCATCGGTGACGTAGGGCGAGAACTTGAGTTCGTTCTCGAACTCGGTCGGCGTGATGTTCTTGCCTCCGGCGGTGATGATGATGTCCTTCATGCGGTCGGTGATCCTGAAGTAGCCTTCGCCGTCGACGGCGCCGACGTCGCCGGTGTGCAACCAGCCGTCGGCGTCGATCGCCTCGGCCGTCTTTTCGGGCAGGTTCAGGTAGCCCATGAAGACGTTGGCGCCGCGCACCAGCAACTCGCCGCTGGCCGCGTCGACCCGCACCTCGTTGAACGGCGCGGCCTGGCCGATCAGGCCGGGCCGGATGCGCGTGGCCGGCGTGCAGGTGGCGGCGCCGCAGGTCTCGGTCAGGCCCCAGACCTCGATCATCGGCACGCCCAGCGCCAGGTACCACCTGACCAGGTCGGGCGCGATCGGCGCCGCGCCGGTGATGCAGAAGCGCGCGCGGTGGATGCCGATCAGCTTGCGCACGTTGTCCAGCGCGAGCAGGCGTGCCAGGCGGAACAGCAGCTTGAGCCCGGCGCCGACGCGCTGGCCGGCCAGCGTGCGCTCGACCACGCGCATGCCCACGCCCAGCGCCCACGCGTAGGCGGTGCGCTCGAGGCGGCTCGCGTCGCGCAGCGACAGCGCCACGCCGGAGTAGAACTTCTCCCACACGCGCGGCACCGCGGTGAACACGGTGGGGGCGATCTCGCGCACGTTCTCGGGCACCGTCTCGGGGTGCTCGACGAAGTTGAGCCGGGCGCCGGTGTAGATCGCGAAATATTCGCCGCCGAGGCGCTCGGCGATGTGGCACAGCGGCAGGAAGCACATGCGCTCGTCGTGCTCGTCCTGCGCCACGATGGTGTTGTAGCCGCGCACCGTGTGCACGAGGCCGCCGTGGCTGTGCATCGCGCCCTTGGGCTTGCCGGTGGTGCCCGAGGTGTAGACCAGGATCGCGAGGTCCTCGGGGCGGCATGCCGCCGCGCGTGCGTCGAGCGCGCCGGCGTGTTGCGCCGCATGCTCGCGGCCCAGCGCACGCAGGGCGTCGAGCCCGATCACCTGCGCGTCGTCGAGGTCGTGCAGTGCCTGCATGTCGAAGACCACGATCCGGCGCAGCCGCGGCAGCTGCGCGCGCACTTCGAGCACCTTGTCGAGCTGCTCCTCGTCCTCGACGAACAGCACCACGCTGCGCGAGTCCTCGCACAGGTACTGCACCTGCACCGCGGCGTCGGTCGGGTAGATGCCGTTGGAGACGCCGCCGCAACTGAGCACCGCGAGGTCGGCGAGCACCCATTCGACCACCGTGTTGGACTGGATCGACGCGCACTCGCCGGGCTGCAGGCCGAGCGCGAGCAGGCCGTGGCCGATCTCGCGCACCGCCTGCGCCGTCCGGGACCAGCTCCAGCCCTGCCACAGCCCGAATTTCTTCTGGCGCATGAAGATCGCGTCGCCGCGCTGCGCGGCGGCGTTCCAGAACACCGCGGGCAGCGTCGCGCCGGGCACGACGACGTCCAGCCGCGGTTGCAGCCGGCCGGCATCCCAGAGGTTGTGGCTCATCGCTATCTCCAGGTCTTCTTCTTCTTCCAGCGCCGCTCGCCGCGCACCCCGGCCTCCTTCAGGCCGAGGTAGAACTCCTTGATGTCCTCCTTCTCGCGCAGCACGGCGCAGCGATCCTCCATCACGATGCGGCCGTTCTCGAGCACGTAGCCGAAGTCGGCGGCGTTGAGCGCCATGTTGGCGTTCTGCTCGACCAGCAGGATCGTCGTGCCGCGCTCGCGGTTGATGCGCACCACGATCTCGAAGATCTCGCGCGTCAGCTTGGGGCTCAGGCCGAGGCTGGGTTCGTCGAGCAGGATCAGGCGCGGCGCGGCCATCAGGGCGCGCGAGATCGCCAGCATCTGCTGCTCGCCGCCCGAGAGCAGTCCGGCGTCCTGCGCGGCGCGCTCGCGCAGCACCGGGAAGTAGCCGAACACGGTCTGCATGTCGCGCGCCACGCCGTCGCGGTCATGCCGGGTGTAGGCGCCCATCATCAGGTTGTCGTGCACCGACAGCAGCGGGAACACCTCGCGGCCTTCGGGCACATGGCTGAGACCGCGCTGAACGATCAGCGCCGGGTCCTTCGCGGTGATGTCCTCGCCCTTGAACTCGACCGTGCCCTTGGTCGGGTCGAGGATGCCGGAGATGGTCTTGAGGATGGTGGTCTTGCCGGCACCGTTGGAGCCGAGCACGGTCACGATGGTGCCCTTGGCCACCTTCAGGCTGACGCCGCGGATCGCGCGGATCGGGCCGTAGCTGCTCTCGACGTTGGCGAGTGTCAGCACATCGGTCATGCGGCTTTCCTCCGCAGGCTCTCGACGTCGCCGGCGCTGCCGAGATAGGCCTCGACCACGCCGGGATGGCACTGCACCTCTGCCGGCGTGCCGAGCGCCAGCACCTCGCCCTGGTTCATGGCCAGCACCCGGTCCGACACCTTGGAGACCAGCGACATGTCGTGCTCGACCATCAGCACGGTGACGCCGAGCTCGTCGCGGATGTCGCCGATCCAGAACGCCATGTCGTCGGTCTCCTCGACGTTCAGGCCCGACGAGGGCTCGTCCAGCAGCAGCAGCTTTGGCTCGGTGCACAGCGCCCGCGCCAGTTCCACCACCTTGCGCACGCCGTAGGGCAGCCCGGCGACCAGCGACTCGCGGTGCTTCTGCAGGTCGAGCAGGTCGATCACCTCTTCCGCCTTGTGGCGGGCGCGCACCTCGGCGGCGGGGATCACCGGGGCCAGCTTCGACGTCGGCGGCAGCTTCACGTCGGCGTGCCGCTCCGGGTAAAAGGAGGAGTTGATCTCGACGAACGGTAGCTGCTCGGGCT
>JBBIPS010000285.1:0-4500 GCA_037442725.1 Burkholderiales bacterium
GCTCGGCGATGCGCGCGGCGGCGGCCCACTTCGACGCGACGACCACCGGCACGGCGTAACCGCGCGCGGCGACTTCGATCGCCGGCGCCAGCAGGTCGGCGAACGGCAGGCGGCCGAAGCGCTGGCTCAGTGCCACCCAGCCGGCGACCGCGCCGGGGACGGTGACGCTGTCCCAGCCGCGTCGGGGCATCGTCGCTGCCGCACCGTACCGGCTCTGGAAGTACCGGGGCGTCCACTCCGCCGGCGCGCGGCCCGAAGCGTTCAGGCCGTGCAGTTGCCGGCCGTCCCAGACGATGCAGAAGGCGTCCGACCCCAGACCGTTGCTGCACGGCTCGACGATCGTCATCATCGCCGCGGTGGCCACCGCGGCGTCGACCGCGTTGCCGCCGGCGGCCAGCATGCGCAGTCCCGCCTGTGCGGCCAGCGGGTGCGAGGTGGCCACGACATTGCGCGCGAACACCGGCTGGCGCGTGCTTGGGTAGCGGTTGCGGTAGTCGAGGGATCGGTTCATGACGCGGCGGGGTGGGTCAGGATCGGTGGCGCAGGGCGTTTCACGGCGGTTCAATCCTCCCGGAACGCCGCCTCGCGCCTGGCGCGGATCGCGGGCAGCATCACGACGACGATCAGCAGCGCTGCAGCGACGAGCAGCCCGCCCGACAGCGGCCGCGTCACGAAGGTGCCCCAGTCGCCACGCGACAGCAGCAGCGCGCGGCGCAGGTTCTCCTCCATCATCGGCCCGAGGATGAAGCCCAGCAGCAGCGGTGCCGGCTCGCAGCCCAGCTTGTAGAAGCCGTAGCCGACGAGCGCGAACAGTGCCGTGGTGTAGACGTCGAACGGGTTGTTGTTCAGCGTGTAGGCGCCGATGCTGCAGAACACCACGATGGCCGGAAACAGGAAACGGTACGGCACCGTCAGCAACCTGATCCAGATGCCGATCAGCGGCAGGTTCAGGATCACCAGCATCGCGTTGCCGACCCACATCGACGCGATCAGGCCCCAGAACAGCTCCGGATTGCCGGTCATCACCTGCGGGCCGGGCTGGATCCCCTTGATCGTCATCGCGCCGACCATCAGCGCCATCACCGGGTTGGGCGGGATGCCCAGCGTGAGCATCGGGATGAACGAGGTCTGCGCGCCGGCGTTGTTGGCCGACTCGGGGCCGGCCACGCCCTGGATGGCGCCCTTGCCGAACGGCACGCGCGGGCTGCGGGTGATCTTCTTCTCGAGCGTGTACGAGGCGAACGACGACAGCAGCGCACCGCCGCCCGGCAGCACGCCGAGGATCGAGCCGAGCGTGGTGCCGCGCAGCGCGGCGGGCCAGGCCTCGCTGAAGTCCTGCCGTGTCGGCCACAGTCCCTCGACCCTGTGCGTGAAGACCTCGCGGTGCTCGGCCGGCCGGCCCAGGTTGGCGATGATCTCGCCGTAACCGAAGACGCCCATCGCGATGGCGACGAAGCCGATGCCGTCGGTCAGCTCGGGGATGTCGAAGCTGTAGCGCGCCACGCCCGAGATGACGTCGGTGTTGACCTGGCCCAGCAGCAGGCCGAGCACGATCATGCAGATCGCCTTGACGAGCGAGCCCGAGGCCAGCACCACGGCACCGATCAGGCCCAGCACCATCAGCGAGAAGTACTCGGCCGGTCCGAACCTGAAGGCCAGCTCGGTCAGCGGCGGCGCGAATCCGGCGATGACCACCGTGCCGACGCAGCCGGCGAAGAACGACCCGAGCGCCGCGGCCGACAGCGCCGCGCCGGCACGACCCTGGCGCGCCATCTGGTAGCCGTCGATCGCCGTCACGACCGAACTCGACTCGCCGGGCACGTTGATCAGGATCGCGGTGGTCGAGCCGCCGTACTGCGCGCCGTAGTAGATGCCGGCCAGCATGATCAGCGCCGGCGTCGCGTCGAGCGCATAGATCGACGGCAGCAGCATCGCAATCGTTGCGACCGGGCCGAGCCCCGGCAGCACGCCGATCAGCGTGCCCAGCACCGCGCCGCCGAAGGCGTAGAGCAGGTTCTGCAGCGTGAAGGCGACGCCGAAACCGAGCGCGAGGTGGTTCAACAATTCCATGCCATCGCCTCCCGGCCGCTCAGCTGGTGACGAAGGTCGGCCAAAGCGGAATCACCAGCTTCAGACCAACGATGAAGATGAGCCACGAAGCCAGCGTCAGCACGAGGCTGTTGACGAGCACCTCCTTCCAGCGGAACTCGTCGCCGGCCAGGCTGGCGACGGCCACGAGCAGCGGCAGCGACAGCGACAGCCCGAGGCGCGGCAGCAGCCAGCCGAAGGCCAGCACCGCGGCGACGATGGTGGCCAGCGGCTGCCACGCGAAGCTGCCGATCGGCTCGCCGCTGTCGGTCTCGACGGCAAGCGCCTTGAACAGCACGAAGGCACCGAGCAGCGCCAACAGGATGCCCAGCCCGAGCGGGAAGTAGCCGGGCCCGGGCCGCGCCGACGAGCCGAAGCTGTAGTTCGTCGCGCCCCAGGCGAAACCGATGCCGATGACGACGAACATCAACCCCGACCAGAAGTCCCTCTGGCTCTTGATCTTCACTGCGCTGTCTCCCTGCACGCACCGTGCCTGCGATCGATTCTAGGGACGCCACGCCGGCGCGCCGGCGGGATACCCGTGCAAGCCCGACGCCAGGTGCCAGGCGGGGCGACGGCAGCGTTGTCCGCGGGCGCCGGCCGACCGACCCGCGCCGCATCGGGCCGCACTCGAAGGTTCAGCCGTCGCTCCAGCCCGGCGTGGCGCGCAGCACTTCCTCGATCGTCGTCAGCCCCTCGGCGACCTTCATCGCCCCAGCCAGCCGCAATGGACGCATGCCGTCCTTGATGGCCTGGCGGCGCAGTGCCGCCACGTCGAGCGTGGGATGCACGGCACGGCGCGCCTCGTCGCCGAGCACCATCAGCTCGTACAGCCCGATGCGCCCGCGGTAGCCGGTGTGGCGGCAGTCCAGGCAGCCGACCGGCCGGTACGGCCGCACGCCGCCCGACAGTTGCCACGGCCGCGCCAGCTCGTCGAGGGTCTCGCGCGTGGTGGCTTCGTCGCGCACCTTGCACGCCGGGCACAGCGTGCGCGCCAGACGCTGCGCCAGCACGCCGATCACCGTCGCGGCGATCAGGTACGGCGGCACGCCCAGGTCGGCCAGGCGGGTGATCGCCGCGGTCGCGTCGTTCGTGTGCAAGGTGCTGAAGACCAGGTGCCCGGTGAGCGCGGCCTGGATCGCCATCTCGGCGGTGGCGAGGTCGCGGATCTCGCCGACCATGATGATGTCCGGATCCTGCCGCATCAGCGCGCGCAGGCCTTCGGCAAACCCCATGTCGAGCGCCGGCTGGGCCTGGGTCTGGTTGAACGCGGGCTCGATCATCTCGATCGGATCCTCGATCGTGCAGACGTTGACCGCGTCGGTGGCGAGCGACTTCAGCGTCGAGTACAGCGTCGTCGTCTTGCCGCTGCCGGTCGGACCGGTGACGAGCACGATGCCGTGCGGACGCCCGATCAGCGTCTTCCAGCGCGCGCCGTCGTGCGCCGAGAAGCCCAGCGCCTCGACGCTCTTGACCACCGTCTCGGGGTCGAACACGCGCATCACCAGCTTCTCGCCGAACGCAGTCGGCAGCGTCGACAGGCGCATCTCGACATCGCTGGCCGGCCCGTCGGCGCCGTCGGGCCGGCGCGTCTTGATGCGCCCGTCCTGCGGCCGGCGCCGCTCGACGACGTCCATGCGGCCGAGCAGCTTGATGCGCGAGGTCATCGCGTTCATCACCGTGAGCGGCACCTGGTAGACGGTGTGCAGCACGCCGTCGATGCGGAAGCGGATCGCACCCAGGTCGCGCCGCGGCTCGAGGTGGATGTCGCTGGCGCGCTGCTCGAAGGCGTACTGCCAGAGCCAGTCGACCACCTGCACCACGCCCTGGTCGTTGGCATCGAGCTGCTTGTTGGCCTGGCCGAGCTCGACCAGCTGCTCGAAGCTGGCGCTGCCCGAGACCTCGCCGGTCTTCTGCGCCGCGCGCACCGACCGCGCCAGCGCGTAGAACTCGGTGCAGTAGCGCGCCACGTCGTCCGGGTTGGCCAGCACCAGCCGCACGCGCTTGCGGCTGTGCGACTCGATCTCGGCCACCCACTCGGTCTCGAACGGCTCGCTGGTAGCCACCGTGACCTCGGCCGGTCCGACGTTGACCGGCAGCACGCGGCGCAACTCGGCGTACTGCAGGCTCATCACCTCGGCGACGCGGCCGACGTCGACCTTCAATGGGTCGATGCGCAGATAGGGCAACCTGATGCGCCCGGCCAGCCACTCGGTCAGCGCCTCGGTGTCGAGCCCGCGACCCTTGTGCTGCAGCCCGGCCCCGCCCAGCCGCACCAGCGCATGCAGGCTCGACGCGCCGGCGCCGAAGCGCTGGACGACGCGCGCCGCGGCGTCGGCGCTGACCCAGCCGTCCTCGCGCAGCCAGTCGAGCAACTGGCGCCAGTCCAGGCGGCCACGCGGAGCCGCGCGG